>JAFUGT010000119.1 GCA_017469275.1 Lachnospiraceae bacterium | reverse complement strand
TTAGATAAAAGAAGTTTTATTGAAATAAATGCTGATATATAGCAGGAATATTATATTTCTGAATTTAGTCAAGTAGATGGAGTAATAGTAATGTTAAATTATAATGAGCAGGAACTGGAGAATAATATTCAATATGTATTCAAAGATAAGTCTCTTCTGAAACAGGCATTATCACACAGTTCATTTATTAATGAAATGAAGAATAAAGGAATGGAAAGCTACGAGAGACTGGAGTATCTTGGTGATGCGGTTTTGGAGCTTATATCAAGCGAATTTCTATTTAACGAATATAAGGATATGCCGGAGGGCAAACTTACTAAACTTCGGGCTTCAATAGTTTGCGAATTTACACTGTCTTCTGTATCGAGAATGCTTCATCTTGGAGATTATGTATTGCTTTCTAAGGGTGAGGAGATGACAGGGGGTAGAAACAGAGATTCAATTCTCTGCGATTTGTTTGAATCGGTACTTGGTGCCATTTATCTGGATGGTGGAATGGAGCCAGCCGAGAAATATGTCAAAACTTTTCTGCTTACCGACATAGAGCACAAATCCCTGTTTTATGATGCAAAGACCACCCTTCAGGAGATTGTGCAAAAGGATGGGAAAAGTTCAGTGACTTATGAGCTGGTAAGTGAATCCGGTCCCGATCATAATAAATGCTATGTGATGAATGTATTGGTTGACGGGAATAAACTTGCCACCGGTAAGGGAAGTTCCAAAAAGAATGCTCAACAGATGGCTGCATACGAAGCGATTTTATTACTTAAAAAGAGTGCAGTAGACGAAGCGAATTGATTATTACATTTAATGCTCTGATAATCAGATTTATATACAGATAATAATAAAAGAATGGATAAAGTATTATGTATTTGAAAAGTATTGAAGTGTATGGCTTCAAGTCATTTGCCAATAGAATAGTTTTTGAATTTAATGAGGGAATTACCGGTATTGTAGGACCTAACGGTTCGGGTAAGAGTAATGTGGGTGATGCCGTCAGATGGGTGTTAGGTGAGCAGAGTGCAAAACAGCTTCGAGGTTCTAATATGCAGGATGTCATTTTTGCTGGAACAGAGCTTCGTAAACCTCATGGTTCTGCCTATGTTGCCATTACCCTTGACAACAGCGACCATTCTTTACCCATTGACTATGAGGAAGTTACTGTCGCAAGACGTGTATACCGTTCAGGTGAAAGTGAATACCTTATTAATGGTGTGGTGAGTCGTTTGAAAGATGTCAATGCACTTTTCTTTGATACAGGTATCGGTAAAGAAGGTTATTCAATTATCGGACAGGGACAGGTAGAACGAATCCTTTCAGGAAAACCTGAAGAGAGACGTGAACTTTTTGATGAGGCCGCAGGTATTGTTAAATATAAGAAAAATAAGGCGGCTACTGAGAAATCATTAGCGGCAGAGAGAGAGAATCTTTCACGTGTCAATGACATTTTGTCTGAGCTTGAGAAACAGGTCGGCCCTTTGGAGAAACAATCTGAAGTGGCTAAGAAATACCTTCTATACAAAGGTGAATTAAAGCGTTTTGATGTCAATGTATTTCTCATGGAAAACGAGAGAATTGAGAAGGACCTCAAAGACAATGAAGAAAAACTTCATATTGTTAATGATGACAGTGAACGTCTTAAGAAGGAATTTGAAGATACTAAAAATGAATATGAACGTATTGAGACTGTACTTGAACAGTGCAATATCTCCATAGATGAGAATCGTAATAAAATTCATGAACTGAAACTTAATAAGGAGCATAATGAAGGTGAGGTTAATGTCCTTAACCAGCAGATATCCAATGCAAAATCATCTGATGTTCATATGAGTGAACAGATTGACAGAATCAATCAGAGTCTTGCTGCATCAGAGGCGGAGAAAAAAGGATATCAGGATAAGAAGGCTGTTCTCGATGAGAAGATGGACAGTGCTGATGATGTGGTTGAAGAGGCTAGAGAAGTTTCTGAAGCAATAGAGGAAGAGATTAATAATTTACTTGAAGATATAGAAAAGAGCAAAGCTGATATTATTGAGTTCATGACAGGTGAATCCAACCTTAAAGCCAAAGTCGGGCGTTATGACACGATGCTTGAAAATATCAGTTACAGAAAAACACAGCTCAATCAGCGTTTTCTTCAGTTCAAATCCGATGAGATGAAGGATAAAGAGGAATATGACAAGCATAATGAATCTTTAAAGCAGATTGAGGAAGAAGTGGCCGGTATTTTATCAAGGCTTGAAAAGGTTGATGCGGAACTTGATCAGAATACCATAGATACCAATCGAAATAAGCAGGGGCTGTTCACTGCCAATAACGAATACGCCGGTGTGAAATCTAAGGCAGAGGCGTTAAGGAATATAACAGAGAGATATGATGGTTACGGCAATTCTATTAAACGTGTAATGGAGCAGAAACAGACAAATCCGGGAATTATCGGTGTTGTTGCAGATATTATTCAGGTTAACAAAGAGTATGAGATTGCCGTTGAGACTGCTCTTGGCGGAAGTATTCAGAATATTGTTACTGACAATGAGACTACAGCCAAGAAACTTATCGGATTCTTAAAGCGCAACAAATTCGGTCGTGCCACATTTCTTCCGCTAACGACAATAGGCGGAAAGCACAGCGAGTTTACATACAAAGAGGCATTAAATGAACCGGGTGTCATCGGACTTGCCAAAGATCTTGTTAAAGTCCATGACAAATATACAGCGGTGGTGAATCATTTACTTGGCAGGATTATAGTATGTGAGGATATTGACCATGCTATAGCTCTCAATAAGAAGTTTCACCAGTCATTACGAATTGTAACTAAGGAAGGGGAATTACTTACTCCGGGTGGTGCCATGACCGGTGGAGCATTCAAGAATTCTTCTAATCTTCTCGGCAGGAAAAGAGAGTTGGATGAACTGTCAAAAGAGCTGACAGAGCTTTCTAATGAGATAACTAATCTTACTAAGGAGGAGACGGAGCTTCGTACAAAACGCGAGGCCTTAAAGACTGAAAAAGAGGATATGAACCTAAAACTTCAGGAGTTATATCTCTCTAAGAATACCGTCACCATGAATATAGAACAGGTCTCAAAAAATCTTGCGGAGACCGCTAACGCTTATGCTTCGGTTAACAAGGAAAACAAAGAGTTAGAGGCACAGATAGAAGAAATCAATAACAACAAGAATGAATTGTATGAAAATCACAAGCAGGCAGAAGAAGCCAAGAAGGCGTTGGAAGAGCGTATTGTTGTCCTTGAAGAGAGAGTTGCTTCAAAGCGTGACGAATTAAAGGAAGCAAACGAGAAGGTTTCAAAACTTATGCTTGAATTCAACACCATGAAACAACAGGATGATTTCCTTATTGAAAATTTGAGACGTATACGTACAGAAGAGACAAAACTCAAAGAAGAATTAGAGTTGTATCGCTCTCAGATGAGTAATTCGGGACGCGCGATTGAGGAGCTGGTGGCTAAGATCAATCATTTCAAATTACTGATAGATACAGACACTAAAAAGATTACTGCTTTAGAGGAAGCGCTTAATAAGGACATTTCCGATAAGGAAGAATTAAATGCGAAACATAAGGAATTTTTCTCTAAGCGTGAAAATCTTAACGAAGAGATTACAAAATTAGATAAATCTGCATTTAGACTTAGTGCTCAGTTGGAAAAAATCAATGAACAGTCGGAGTCCCTTAGCAAGTATATGTGGGAGGAATATGAACTTACATATCAATCAGCTATTGAACTTCGAGATGAATCGCTTGATGACCTTGCGAAACTCAAGCAGGAGGTATCGGCTGTAAAAGCAAAGATTAAGTCGTTAGGTGATGTTAATGTCAATGCCATAGAGGATTATAAAGAGGTATCTGAAAGATATGAATTCCTTAAAGGACAGCATGACGATATTGTTAAGGCAGAGACTAATCTTATGAAGATTATAGAAGAATTGGATACTGCAATGCGTACTCAGTTCGAAGAGAAATTCAAAGAGATTCAGGTAATGTTTGAGAAGGTGTTCAAGGAACTCTTTGGAGGTGGTAAAGCGTCATTAGAGCTTGTCGATAGTGAGGACATATTAGAGGCTGGAATTAGAATTATTGCTCAGCCGCCCGGAAAGAAGCTGCAGAATATGATGCAGTTATCCGGTGGAGAAAAAGCACTTTCAGCGATTGCGCTTTTATTTGCAATTCAAAGTCTCAAGCCGTCACCGTTCTGTCTTCTTGACGAGATTGAAGCGGCACTTGATGACTCTAACGTTACACGATATGCAAAGTATCTTAACAAACTTACCAAAGATACACAGTTCATTGTTATTACGCACAGAAAAGGTACAATGGAGGCGGCAGATGTACTTTACGGTATTACGATGCAGGAAAAAGGTGTATCAACTCTTGTTTCGGTTAATCTTATTGAGAATGAACTGGATGACTAGTTGTTATAGATTATGAGAAAGCTGCTTGATTTTTATATGATTAAAAATGAACTATTGCGCAGTAATAAGTAGTCAGTGACAACAAAAGTTACTTAAATTATAAAAGGGGTAATAAATGATGAATAACGAAAAGTCATATTTGAGAATGGGAGCAATTATAGGAGTAATTATTGGTGTTATATTGATGATTTTAACGCTTAGCATTAACCATTCTAATGCAGGTATATTGACAGGTGTGTTTTGCTTACTTGTATCCGGAATCTTAGGAATAGTGATAGGCAGTATAATTCAAAAGAAAAATGATAAAACTGCTGACTTAGATGAGCAGAAAGAAGATAAGCAGGTAGCGGAAGAAGAACCTGCGGAAGAAGAACCTGTAAGTGAGGATGCGGCCGGGGAGTCGGCAGTTTATGAAGAAGCCGAAGATAAGCCGACAGATAAAGAAGAACCGATTAGTGTAGATAAAACCGAAAAAACGGTATTAGATAAAGAAGTTGAAGAAGAGACGGACGAAGAACCTGCAAGTGAGGATGCGACCGGGGAGTCGGCAGTTTATGAAGAAGCCGAAGATAAGCCGACAGGTAAAGAAGAACCGATTAGTGTAGATAAAACCGAAAAAACGGCATTAGATAAAGAAGTCGAAGAAGAGACGGACGAAGAACCTGCAAGTGAGGATGCGACCGGGAAGCCGGCAGTTTATGAAGAAGTTGAAGATAAGTCGGCAGGTAAAGAGGGGCAAGTTAAAACAGAGAAAAAAGATGAATCTCCGGTTTCAGAACCCAAGCAGGAAGACAATGCAGAAGAACCCGAACAGGAAACCAAAGGTGGTTTCTTTTCACGTCTTGTAGCCGGTCTTACAAAGACAAGAAACAGTCTTAATGAGAGTTTCAATAACCTGTTTTCAGGATTTTCATCAATAGATGATGATTTCTATGAAGAGCTCGAAGAGACTCTTATAATGGCTGATTTAGGACTTGATACAACAGAGAAGATTATAGATAATCTTAAAGACCTTGTTAAGAAAAATCACATTAAGGAAGTTTCTGAGTGCAAAGAGCTTGTAATCAATATAATTAAAGATCAGATGCTTGTTGAAGATGAGGCGTATGATTTTGAAGATCAGAAGACGGTAATGCTTATTATTGGAGTAAATGGCGTAGGAAAGACCACATCCATCGGAAAGTTAGCATCGCAGTATAAGAAACGCGGTAAGAAAGTGATGATGTGTGCTGCGGATACATTTAGAGCTGCTGCAATTGATCAGTTAAAGACATGGGCTAATCGAGCCGGTGTTGAGATAATAGCACAGGGCGAAGGGGCTGATCCCGCTGCTGTAACTTTTGATGCTGTAAGTGCAGCAAAGGCAAGAGGAGTTGATATACTTCTTGTGGATACGGCAGGAAGGCTTCATAATAAGAAAAATCTTATGGATGAGCTTGCCAAGATGAAGCGTATAATTGAGAAAGAAGATCCTGATGCGCATCTTGAAACGTTAATTGTTCTTGACGGTTCTACAGGTCAGAATGCATTAGAGCAGGCAAGACAGTTCTCTAATGTGACACAGATTGACGGAATCATTTTGACCAAACTTGACGGAACTGCGAAGGGTGGAATAGCAATAGCCATCCAGGCGGAATTAAATGTTCCTGTTAAATACATTGGTGTTGGAGAACAGATAAATGACCTTCAGAAATTTGATCCGGATGCCTATGTAAATGCACTGTTTGCGGATATGGATACAAGATCTGATATTGAGATACTTATTCCGGAGGATTAATTATTTGTTATTATAACATTATGACGAATGTTCGATTGTAATAATATATCATAGCTTTTTCCGGGAATAATAATTATTAGAAAATGATTTATGACATTTGATACTTAAAAATATATCGTTTTAGATTATATATAGGAGGATATACCCCATGCTTACAATGGATAAATTTGAAGAAGCATATAATACAGTGCAGAAAGTAGTTAATCCGACAAAATTAATATATAGCGAATATTTCAGCGAAATATCCGGTAATAAGGTATATTTCAAGCCGGAGAATCTTCAGGTGACGGGAGCATATAGGATACGAGGGGCTTACTATAAGATATCTACATTGTCAGAAGAAGAAAGAAATAAGGGGCTTATTACAGCTTCTGCCGGAAATCATGCACAGGGTGTTGCATTTGCGGCGAAGGCATATGGAGTGAAGGCAACTATTGTAATGCCTACCACAACTCCTCTTATTAAGGTCAACAGAACCAAGTCCTATGGTGCTGAGGTTATCTTATATGGGGATGTGTATGATGAATCCTGTCAGTATGCATTAGAACTTGCTGAGGATAAAGGATATACATTTATTCATCCTTTCGATGATCTTGATGTTGCATGTGGACAGGGCTCGATTGCTATGGAGATAATAAAGGAATTGCCGACGGTTGACTATATTCTTGTTCCTATCGGTGGAGGTGGGCTTGCTACAGGCGTATCTACTCTTGCAAAAATGCTGAATCCGCATATAAAGGTTATTGGTGTTGAGCCAAAGGGTGCAGCATGTATGAAGGAATCACTTAAGAACGGAAAAGTTACGACTTTGCCTACCGTAGATACAATAGCTGACGGTACTGCGGTCAAGACCCCAGGTTCTAATATATTCCCTTATATTCAGGAAAATATTGATGAAATAATCACTGTTGACGACAGCGAACTTATTGTAGCATTTCTTGATATGCTTGAAAATCATAAAATGCTTGTTGAAAATTCAGGACTTTTGACAGCGGCAGCAGTTAAGAATCTCCCATTTAATGATAAGAAGGTGGTAAGTATCTTAAGTGGAGGTAATATGGATGTAATCACTTTTGCTTCCGTAGTACAGCATGGACTTATTGCAAGAAGCAGAATATTCACCGTATCCGTATTGTTGCCTGATAAACCGGGTGAGCTTAAGAATGTCAGCTCCATAATTGCAGACCTTCAGGGTAATATAATCAAACTTGAGCATAATCAGTTTGTTAACCTTAATCGTAATGCTGCAGTAGAACTAATAATCACAATGGAAGCATTCGGTCCGGAGCATAAGGATAAGATAATGCATGTGTTGGCAGAGAAGGGTTACAGACCGATGGAAAAGAAACCGAAGAGTATATATTGAAATTTTGACCATATAACAGTAGGTAATGGATGAAAACAGATAAATTTGAAGCCTCTAATTTAATTAATGAAATAGGTGTTGCGGTTGATATTGGGACCACAACAATAGGAGTATCCTGCATAGATATATGTACGAAAAGGGTTATTACAGAATTTTCATTTTCCAATCCACAGAAGATATATGGAGCTGATGTCATAACCAGGATCAAGAACTGTATTGATGAATCTTCAGCCGAGAAGAATATGTCTGATATGCTTTTGTTAAGACTTAATGAAGAATTGAAGAACAGACTTTTTGAAAGCTATGATAGGATTACACAGTTATGTTATTCCGGCAACACAACTATGCTTCATATATTAAGGCGTCTTTCTGTAGAAGGGCTTTCGCGGGCGCCTTTTTCTCCGGTATCTTTGGATTATTTTGAATGCAGGGTTACACATGAGGATAAATCTTCTGATGTAACAGAGATGTTCCTGCCGTGTTTTTCTGCATTTGTTGGTGCTGATATTCTTGCCGGAGCCGAATATCTTGGTATGGGAAAAGATGATGAGTTTGATCTGCTGGTAGACCTTGGAACTAACGGAGAGATGTTGTTACTTAATAAAAAATGCGGGTATGCAACTTCAACGGCCTGTGGTCCGGTGTTCGACTATGGGGTTTCAGGGGCGGTATATGGAAGTGAATGTATTCACGCAATAGCAGGTTGTGTAAAAAGAGGTCTTATTGACAGCACAGGACTTATAAAGGAACCTTTTTTTGAGAAAGGCATTGAACTGGACAAAGGCTTTGTGATAAAGCAGGAACAGGTGAGACGATTCCAGATGGCTAAAGCAGCCATATATGCCGGGATAATATGTCTTATGCATAAAGCTGATATAGATTATACTAATATTGGCAAGGTATATATTAGCGGAGGACTTGGATTTTATCTTGATATCAGGGACGCATTTATTACGAAAATGATACCGGAAGACTTTCGGAGTAAGATAACTGTATCGGGTAATACATCCCTTGAAGGTGCAAAGAAATTTCTTGATTCCGAATTGCGTGATGTAATAGGTATTACAGATGAAGCCTTTGATAGTCATAGGGATAATGAGGCTGAGATAATAGCAAAGAGAAACAATATGTTATCAAATTATGAGAGTATTCGTAACAGAACGGAACCTTTTGAACTTGCTGAGTATGAAAAGTTTCAGGAGCTGTATATAGAGGCTCTTGAATTTTGAAATTATGAAGGATTATATATTACATATTTTTTGGCAGGATTAACATATTACTTAATTGCACAATTCACAAAAATGAAAAAGAGTTCTGCAATTAACCATTAACATATAAGAGAAAGGTGTCATAATGACATAAGTATAATGATGAGACTATGCAGTTTATATAGTGGAAGCAGCGGTAACTGTGTTTATGTCGGTTCAGACCACACGAGTCTGTTGATTGATGTCGGTGTAAGTATGAAAAAGGTGGTTACTGCTTTAGAAGAGATGGATGTCAAGCCTGAAGAGCTTAAAGGTATTTTGATTACCCATGAACATTCCGACCACATTCAGGGACTTGGAGTGTTTCTTAGAAAATATGGGATACCGGTATATGCTACAGCTAAGACGTTAGAGGCAATAAGCAGATATAAAGGACTTGGAAAAGTTGATTTTTCATTGTTTCATGGTATTGAACCTGAAAAAAGTTTTGCTATTGATGATCTGTGGGTAAAGCCTGTCAGTATATGGCATGATGCTGTTGATCCGGTGTGTTATACAGTGACAGATGGTGATAAGAAGGTATCTGTTGCCACTGACATGGGAGATTACGACAGTCATATTGTGGATGCTTTGTCCGGGTCGGACGCCATGTTGATTGAAGCAAACCACGATATAAGAATGTTGGAGGTTGGACCATATCCGTATGAGCTAAAGAAAAGAATACTAGGAAAGTACGGACACCTATGTAACGAGAAAGGTGGACAACTTGTTCGTGAACTGTTAAATGACCACATCAAGGGAATTTACTTAGGGCATTTATCAAAGGAAAATAATTTTCCCGATCTTGCCTATGAAGCTGTAAAAGGAGAACTTTACGGGAACCCATACAGTAATGATGTAAGGGATTTCAATATGATGGTTGCGGACAGATTTGGAAGATCGCCTGTGATTGAATGTTAAAGGTTATGTTGCAGATATTTTTACGAAAAATAACGTTTTATTATAATATAACATTTTACCAATAGGTAACATTTATAATAATATAATATTTTACCAATAGATAACTTTTATAATAATATAACGCAATAACTTAGATAATTGCGAAATACTAATTAAGGAGAAATAAGAGATGAAAAAGACAGTTATTTCAGTAGTAGGTAAGGATAAGGTAGGAATCATTTACAATGTATGTAAATATTTGGCGGGTAATCAGATCAACATTCTTGATATTGCACAGACAATAGTTTCCGACTGGTTCAATATGATAATGATAGTTAATATTCAGGATTCTGAGAAAGATTTTGCAACGATAGCCGATGAGTTAAAGCAGATCGGTGAGGAGATAGGAGTGAATATAACTCTGCAGCAGGAAGAGATTTTTGATATGATGCACAGACTGTAGATTAAATAGGTGATTGCAAAACTTCTTTTCTTTGTTTTGCCTTTACCTATATAACAAACATTGTAGAAGGAGAATATAGAAAATGATTAACATTAATGAGGTCATGGAAACCAATGCCATGATACATGAGGAAAATCTCGATGTACGTACAATTACAATGGGGATTTCCTTACTTGACTGCATATCTGATGATTTGAAGACTACCTGTGATAAGGTATATGAGAAGATAACAACCTCTGCCAAAGATCTTGTGAAGGTTGGAAAAGAACTGGAGATGGAATATGGCATTCCGATAGTTAACAAAAGAATATCCGTTACACCGATAGCAATTGTGGGAAGTGCCTGCTGCAAGTCTTCTACAGATTATGTAGAAATTGCAAAGACTTTGGATGAGGCGGCAAAGACCTGTAAGGTTAATTTTATCGGCGGTTATTCTGCTCTGGTTTCAAAGGGAATGACACCTTATGATGAGATGCTTATTAAGTCGATTCCTGAAGCACTTAATGTTACCGAATATGTCTGTAGTAGTGTAAATGTTGGCTCCACCAAAACAGGAATCAATATGGATGCAGTGAAACTGGTTGGCGAGATTGTCAAGAAAAGTGCTGAACTCACGGCTGACAGGGACTGTATCGGACCGGCCAAATTCGTTGTATTTTGTAATGCACCGGATGATAATCCGTTTATGGCAGGAGCTTTTCATGGTGTGACTGAGGCAGACAGAATTATCAATGTGGGTGTATCGGGTCCCGGAGTTGTAAAGCGTGCTCTTGAAGCGGTTAGAGGCGAGAATTTTGAGGTGCTTTGTGAAACTATCAAAAAGACAGCATTTAAGGTTACAAGAGTTGGTCAGCTTGTAGCAAAGGAAGCGTCTAAGAGGCTTGGAGTACCATTCGGTATTATCGATTTATCACTGGCTCCGACTCCTGCGGTTGGAGATTCGGTTGGTGAAATATTAGAAGAAATCGGACTGGAGTATGCGGGAGCACCGGGAACAACAGCAGCACTTGCGCTTTTGAATGATCAGGTTAAGAAGGGTGGAGTTATGGCATCTTCATATGTCGGCGGTCTTTCGGGAGCATTTATTCCTGTATCCGAAGACCAGAGAATGATCGATGCAGCATCCTGCGGCGCGCTTACTTTGGAGAAGCTCGAGGCAATGACCTGTGTATGCTCTGTGGGACTTGATATGATTGCGATACCCGGGGATACGAAGGCAACCACAATCTCCGGGATAATAGCGGATGAGATGGCAATCGGTATGGTTAATCAGAAAACCACGGCAGTTCGTGTAATCCCTGCTGTTGGCAAGAAGGCGGGAGAGGTTCTTAACTTTGGTGGGCTTTTGGGATATGCGCCTATTATGAAGGTCAATGAATACAGCTGTGATGCATTTATAAACAGGGGCGGAAGAATTCCTGCACCGATACACAGTTTCAAGAATTAAAGATTAATGCAAAAACAACACTTTTTCCGACGAAAAAGTGTTGTTTTTTACTATTATTTTTGATGAAGTGCAGTATGCACCTAATGTTTTGGAATCGTTAAAATATTATTGTGAGGATGCTCCGGATTATACCTGTGGAGAAGCATCGGCTTTTTCGGATAGATATATTCAATTGCTCAAGGAGTATTACGTTGTCGGTGGAATGCCTGAGGTTGTTAAGTGTATTTGTATACTGTTTGACATTTGTAAACTATTCATTTATGTTACTATTCATAGAACTCCATATATATAAGACATAAATTATCTGCTTATGCAAAATAAAATAACAAAATTAGATAATACTTGTCAGATTATATATTTTTGATTTATACTATACAATATATGAACTGATATATAAGTCTCATATGAATGAGTGAGATGATAATATTATAATTACATTCCAGGAGGTACATTATTATGAAGAAGGTATTAAAGGTAGTTGTAGCTTTGACTTGTGTTGCAGCAGTAGTTGGGGCAGTGGTATTTTTCATCAGTAAGAAAAAGAAAGATGATGAATTTGACGAATTCGATGAATTCTTTGATGATGATGAATTTGATATCTGACATGTTATACCGGTGAACCGGGGAAAATAAGGTTTTAATGTTATTTGTCATAAATCCGGAATAATATAATTTAGTGTTTTGGAATATATCATATACATTTCTTCATATATTTGTAATAAGTAAATGAATTATCTGCGTTTATTATATATAGGATTAATTCATTATAAGTATATGGAGTGGTGTGTGTGGAGAATCAATATGGCGAGATTCGTGATTATCTAAGAAAGCAGCATAATGCTAATGTTACAGATGTTCGTGGAAGATATCATGGAAACGGATATGTCTATAACTATGAGGACATAGAAGAAGATTACGGCAAGGATGCAAAAGGATATCGGCCATCGGCATTTTCTAATCTTATATTTTTCTGTAAGGTGATGGTTTTTCTTGCTGCCGTACTTCTGTTTTCCTTTTATATCTATGGGGGACAGGATTTGAAAAAGGGAGCCGGTATGGCACTTCATGATGCTAATACCGAGATTACAAAGCTTGAAAATGAGAACGAGACGGTCAGGGAAACCATGGGATATGTTCGTAATGCGTGGCACAAGACAAAGGATTTAGTGGGAGAGTATATCGATAATGATACTACAGAGTAACCGTATATTAAATTAGAATGTCATAAGATAAATACTGATTAAAGTAGGAGCAGCATATGAGTGAACTTGCACTTTCGGATGAGATTCTTATGGGAATCGAGAAACCGGCAAGATATATCGGTAATGAAGTGAATATGGTAAGAAAGAATCCTAATGATGTGGATATCAGGTTTTGCATGTGCTTTCCTGATGTGTATGAGATTGGAATGAGCCACCTTGGTATCCAGATTTTATATGACACGTTTAACAGACGGGATGATGTGTACTGTGAACGTGTCTATTCGCCGTGGCCGGATCTTGACAGGGTCATGAGGGATAAGAATATTCCTCTATTTTCATTGGAGACTCAATCACCGGTTAAAGACTTTGATTTTCTTGGAATTACTTTACAGTATGAGATGTGCTATACCAATATATTGCAGGTGTTGGATCTTTCCGGTATTCCTATATATGCGAAGGATAGAACACTTGATGATCCCATTGTTGTAGGGGGAGGCCCCTGCAGCTACAATCCTGAGCCTATCGCGGATTTCTTTGATGTGTTCTATATAGGCGAGGGTGAGACAAGATATGATGATGTGTTTGAATGTTACAAGGCCATGAAGGATGACGGTTCAAGTAGAGTTGATATTCTTCATGCCATATCCAAGATACCGGGAATGTATGTGCCTTCCATGTACGAGGTTTCTTATAACGAGGATGGAACGTTAGCCTCCTTTGAACCGATTCATGAGGATGTTCCGAGAACCGTTACCAAAGAAGTTGTCATGGATTTTAATGATGTGCATTATCCTGAAAAACCTCTTGTGCCATTTATTCAAGTGACGCAGGACAGAGTTACGTTAGAGATAATGCGGGGCTGTATTAGAGGGTGCCGTTTCTGTCAGGCGGGAATGATATATCGTCCCACAAGGCAGAAAGACGTCAATCTTATCAAGGATTATGCTGTTAAGATGATTCGTTCCACAGGACATGAGGAGATTTCCCTTAGTTCTCTTAGTTCTTCGGACTATGAGTGTCTCAAGGAATTCACCTATTTTCTGATAGAAGAGATGGGTAATCAGCATGTGAATATATCCCTTCCCTCCCTTAGAATAGATGCCTTTTCATTAGATGTTATGAAGAAGGTTCAGGACATCAAGAAAAGCTCACTGACTTTTGCACCGGAGGCGGGAACGCAGCGCCTTCGAGATGTTATCAACAAGGGACTTACTGAAGAGGTTATATTAAATGGTGCCATGCAGGCTTTTCATGGAGGCTGGAATAAGGTGAAGTTCTATTTCATGCTGGGGCTGCCAACAGAGACCATGGAAGATGCGGAAGGAATTCCTGCTCTTTGTGAGAGAGTGGCTGAGGCGTATTATGATATTCCCAAAGATCAGCGAAACGGAAAGATTTCCATTACGGCATCATCATCATTTTTCGTGCCGAAACCATTTACTCCATTTCAGTGGGCCGCCATGCTTGATCCGGATACCTATATAGAACGGGCGCATCATGTAAAGGATACATTCAGACAGCAGTTAAATGCCAAGTCCTTGAAATACACCTACCATGAGTCTTATGTGTCTGTTTTGGAGGGAGTTTTCGCAAGAGGTGACAGAAAACTTTCAAAGGTCATATATGATGCATATAAGAGCGGTTGTATATTCGATGCATGGACAGACTTCTTTGACAATGATAAATGGATGGCTGCTTTTGAAAAGAACGGTATTGACAAGGAATTCTACACTACCAGGGAGAGAAATGAGGACGAGCTTTTCCCCTGGGATTTCATAGATATTGGCGTTACTAAGCGTTTTCTCTTATCAGAGTGGAAACAGGCAAAGAAGGGTGTTGTGACACCTAACTGCCGGGAGAAATGTTCCGGATGTGGGGCTGCCAAGTTCGGAGGCGGAGTGTGCTTTGAGAGGGGTAAATGATTTTGTTAAGAGTATAACTAAACTTAAAGAGCTGGAGAAAATCAATAAATAGTATGAGGAGCGTTTCATGAGTGAAGAAACATATAAGATAAGAATTAAATATGCGAAGATGGGTGTTCTAAAATATATAGGACATTTGGACCTGATGCGTTTCTTTCAGAAAGCCGTGAAACGCGCCGACTTTGATATTGCTTATTCACAGGGCTATTCGCCCCACCAGTTAATGTCCTTTGCAGCTCCACTTGCTCTTGGAGTTACCAGTGAAGGAGAGTATTTTGATGCGCAGTTCAACAGTCTTATTCCTTCGGATGAATTTGTTAGAAAATTCAACGAGCAGATGGTCGATGGTGTGTACGTGAAAGATGTGATCCTTCTTCCGGAAAAGGCAAAGAAGGCTATGTCGATTGTAGCGGCATCTGATTATGTAATCACATTTAAGTCTGAGGACGACTTGGATTTTACTGATGATAACAAAACCGAAAAGAGGAAAGTGTCCGATATCGCAGATAAAAAGAAGAAAATTCTTGAAGTTGTTCCTTATTTACTTGAAAAGGAAACTATAGAGGTCTTCAGAAAAACAAAGAAAAACGAGAAAGTTGAAGATATCAAGAAGGGGATATACAAACTTGAAGTAAGGAAAGATAATATATATATGTTCCTTGCCACAGGCAGTGAATATAATCTGAAACCGGAATCCGTTCTTGAAGCTTTGTGTAATGAAGCGGGAGTGGAATACAATAAGTTTGATTACCATATTCACAGAATAGAAACCTACTACAAAAATGAAGATAATAACCTTGTTTCTTTGTTAGAGACCGGGGAGAGAATTATATAATTCATATATTCTTGCCCTGTCTTTTTTTGTCTGATTCTTTTATTCATATCTATACAAAATAATAGAAAATCTAATGATAATTTGTTTCATTTCACACTTGCAATCCCAATTAGAAAGTAATAGAATATACATTGGCTAAAATTTGGTTTGCGGTTGCAGACCTGTCAATAAATATTTAAACGGAGGGCTAGAAATGAGCAGTAAAACAACGTTGTCAGCAAGTGACAGAATAGCTTCATGACTTGATGACAGTAGCTTTGTTGAAGTTGGCGCTTATGTTACATCGAGAAGTACTGATTTCAACATGAATGATCAGGATACGCCTAAAGATGGTGTTATCACTGGTTATGGTACGATTGATGGAAGACTTTGCTTTGTTTACAGCCAGGATGCCAAGGTGCTTGGCGGTTCTATTGGTGAGATGCATGCTAAGAAGATTTCCGGAATTTATGATATGGCACTTAAGATGGGTGCACCGGTTATCGGTCTTATCGATTGTGCCGGACTTAGATTACAGGAGGCAACAGATTCCCTTAATGCGTTTGGTAATATTTTTGCTAAGCAGGCAGTGGCTTCCGGAGTTATTCCTCAGATAACAGGTGTATTTGGTGTCTGTGGTGGCGGTAGTGCATTTATTCCTGCATTGTCAGATATTACATTTATGGTTAAGGATAGCGCAAAGTTATTTGTTAATAGCCCTAATGCGTTAGATGGCAACTATGCCGAGAAATTAGATACTGCATCTGCTGATTATCAGGCAGGAAAAAGCGCAGTTGTTGATGAAGTGTTAGAAGATGAAGCGTCACTATTAGGAAGAATCCGTCAGGTGATAGCAATGCTTCCTTCTAATAATGAAGATGATTCTAATTATTCTGATGTAACGGATGATCTCAACAGAGAGATTCCTAATCTTGAAAGTCTTGAAGATGATGCGAGAGCAGTTCTTGCTAATATCGCAGATAATAACGTATTTATCGAGCTTAAGAAGGATTATGCAAAGGATATGGTTGTAGGTCTTATCAAGCTTGGAGGAACAACCGTTGGATGTGTTGCCAATCAGGTATCTGATGGAGGAAGCGTTCTTTCGACAGCCGGAGCATATATCGCTGCTGAGTTCGTAAATTTCCTTGATTCATTTAATATTCCTGTACTTACTCTTACGAATGTCAAAGGGTTTAAGGCTACAATAGGTGAAGAGGCAACTATTGCCAAGGCTTCTGCAAAACTCACATTTGCATTTGCCAACGCAGATATTCCTAAGGTTAATCTTGTAATGGGCGACGGAATCGGAAGTGCTTATCTTGCTATGAATTCCAAGTCGATTGGTGCTGATATAGAGTATGCATGGAAAACTGCAAGAATCGGTACAATGGATCCTGAGGCGGCAGTTAAGATCATGTATGCAGATGATTTAGCCGGTTCAAAGTTTGATAACAGCAAACTGTCTGAGCTGACAAAGGAATATACGGATAAAATGTCAAGTGCTATGGCAGCTGCTAAGCGTGGATATGTTGATGATATAATTGATGGTGCAGCGACAAGAAAGAGACTTATTGCTGCATTTGAAATGCTTTATACAAAGGCTGATTTCAGACCTTTGAAAAAACATGGGACAGTGTAAGGAAGGAGAATAATACCATATGAAAATGAAAAAATATGTTTTATTGTTTTCTATGATTGCTGTCCTTGGTGCTTTAACTGCATGTAGCAGTGCTACACAAGAAGTATCATTTAAGTATTCTGATTCAGATATCGTATATTCTACGGTATATCAGGCATATCAGTTGAATAATATCGATGATGCTTATCGTGCATATCTGGAAGATCAGAAAGAAGAAAACCCTATGGCAGAAACATTGCTTACAGGTGTGTCTAATTTCGATAGTGCCAAAGATGATTGTGGAGACTTTATCGGATATGTAATGCAGGATGGCAGTACTAAAGAATTTGACATTTCACAGATTTCTAATGCGTTATCAAATGCTCAGACACAGGAAGAGTATGATAATGCACAGAATGAATTGAATTCTTCTCTCGGTAATCTGGATTACGTTATCGAGGAGGATAATAACGGCAATGTGATTGTTAATATTAAAGCAGCTTATGAGAAACGTACAGCAAATTATAGTTTTGTATATGAAGAAAATCCTGAGGCTGCATATTCTTATGCACTTACAGGACAGAACGCTACTGCCTATAAGGTTAAAGAAATTACCGTAACACCGGATTATTCTACCAAAGAGATAATGGGCAAGGCCGGCGCTAATACATTGATGGGAATGGGTACCGTATTTATTGTATTGATATTTATTTCCATTATAATCGGACAGTTTGAAAAGGTTGGTAACCTTGCTACAAAGATTGCCAACGCAAAGGCAAACAAAGATGATAATAGTGATAACGCAAAAGAGGCACAGCCGGTAGTTGTTAATAATGTGTCAAGCACAAATGTGATGAATGACGGTGAGCTGGTTGCAGTTATTACAGCGGCTGTTGTGGCAGCTAATGTGGCAAGTGGTGGAAGTGATAATCTTATAGTTCGTTCTATCCGTAAAGCCAGAAGATAAGATTAATTATTAGGAGGAAATTATATCATGAAAAATTATAGAATTACAGTTAATGGAACAGCTTATGATGTAGCAGTTGAGGAGTTGGGCGCAGGTACGACACCTGCAACACCGGTAGCGGCACCGGTAGCAGCACCGTCAGCACCGGCACCTGCAACAGCACCGGCTGCAAGTGGAGCAGCAGGTTCAATCAAGGTTGCAGCTCCTATGCCCGGCAAGATTCTTGCTATCAAAGCTAATAACGGACAGGCCGTTAAGAAGGGCGAAGTTATTATGATCCTTGAAGCTATGAAGATGGAGAATGAAATTACAGCTCCTGAGGATGGCACAGTTGCAAGTATTAATGTTGGTGTTGGTGATAGCGTTGAGTCTGGCGATACACTTGCTACCTTGAACTAATCTTTTTGAGTAGACTTTAATAGGAGGAAGTGTAAATGGATTATATATGGACTACATTGCAGAACCTGGCCGGCCAGACCGCATTTGCTAATCTTTACTGGGGAAACTTTGTAATGATTGCTGTTGCCTGTTTCTTCCTTGTTCTTGCAATCAAATTTGGTTTTGAGCCATTACTTTTAGTCCCAATCTCTTTCGGTATGCTTTTGGCAAATATGTTTCCCGGCATTATCGCAGAGGGCGGACTGTTCCATTTCTTCTATATGTTGGATGAATGGAGTATTTTACCGTCATTGATTTTCCTGGGTGTAGGAGCTATGACGGATTTTGGACCGCTGATTGCCAATCCTAAGAGTTTCTTACTTGGTGCGGCAGCACAGTTCGGTATCTATTCTGCTTATTTCTTTGCAATACTTATGGGATTTGGTGATAAGGCAGCAGCAGCTATTTCTATTATCGGTGGAGCTGACGGTCCTACATCAATTTTCCTTGCAGGTAAGCTGGGTATGGGTGGAACACTTATGGGACCTATTGCGGTGGCTGCTTATTCATACATGGCGCTGGTACCTGTTATACAGCCGCCGGTAATGAAGCTTCTCACAACTGAGAAAGAGAGAAAAATCAAGATGGAGCAGTTAAGACCTGTTTCAAAACTTGAAAGAATTCTTTTCCCTGTAGTAGTTACTATTGTTGTTGTATTGATTCTTCCTACAACAGCTCCACTTGTTGGTATGCTTATGTTAGGTAATCTTTTCAGAGAATCAGGAGTTGTTAAACAGCTTACAGAAACTGCTTCTAACGCTCTTATGTATATAGTGGTTATCCTTCTTGGTACTTCAGTTGGAGCTACTACAACAGCACAGTCGTTCCTTAATCTTGATACATTAAAGATTGTTGCACTTGGTCTTATCGCATTTATTATCGGTACTGCAGCAGGTGTTCTCTTCGGAAAACTTATGTGTGTAGCTACACATGGTAAAGTTAATCCACTTATAGGTTCAGCAGGTGTTTCTGCCGTACCTATGGCAGCACGTGTATCACAGAAGGTAGGTTCTGAGGCAGATCCGACAAACTTCTTATTGATGCATGCCATGGGACCTAATGTTGCCGGTGTTATAGGTACTGCGGTTGCAGCAGGTACATTTATGGCTATATTCGGAGTATTCTAAAGAAAAAATATATCGGTTATTGAACATAATAAACTCATAAAAAATATTTGGAGGAAAAAGGAATGGGTAAGAAAGATAAAGATAATACTTCACCGAAGGTACAAGCTAAACATGTTGGCATTACAGAGACAGTCCTTCGTGATGCGCATCAGTCTTTGATTGCAACAAGAATGACAACAGAGCAGATGCTTCCTATCATAGATAAGATGGATAAAGTTGGTTATCACTCAGTTGAGTGTTGGGGTGGTGCGACATTTGATGCCTGCCTTAGATTCTTGAAAGAGGATCCATGGGAGAGGCTTAGAAAGCTTAAAGACGGATTTAAGAATACAAAACTTCAGATGTTGTTCCGCGGACAGAATATTTTGGGATACAGTCCTTATGCAGATGATGTTGTAGAATATTTTGTTCAGAAGTCAATAGCTAACGGTATTGATATAATCCGTATATTTGACTGTTTGAATGATATTCGTAACTTAGAGACTGCAGTTAAGGCAGCTAATAAAGAAAAAGGCCATGCTCAGGTTGCTCTTTCGTATACATTGGGTGATGCTTACACAATGGATTACTGGAAGGATATGGCTAAGAAGATAGAAGACATGGGTGCAGATTCAATCTGTATCAAAGATATGGCAGGTCTTCTTGTACCTACTGCTGCTACAGAGCTTGTACAGGCACTCAAATCAGGTACTGATCTTCCTATCCAGCTTCATACACATTATACATCAGGTGTTGCATCAATGACATATATGAAGGCTGTTGAAGCGGGTTGTGATGTTATTGATACTGCAATGTCACCTCTTTCAATGGGTACTTCACAACCGGCTACAGAGGTTATGGCCAAATCCTTCGAAGGAACTCCGTATGATCCGGGATTTGATCAGAAGTTACTTGCTGAGATAGCTGATTACTTCCGTCCGATGCGTGAGGAATGGCTGGAGTCCGGACTTCTTAGTCCAAAAGTAATGGGAGTTAATATTAAGACACTTCTTTATCAGGTTCCCGGTGGAATGCTCTCAAATCTTGTTTCACAGCTAAAAGAAATGAAGCAGGAGGATAAGTTTGATGAGGTGTTAGAGGAAGTGCCTCGTGTTCGTAAAGATTTCGGTGAGCCGCCTCTTGTTACTCCATCATCACAGATAGTTGGAACTCAGGCAGTATTAAATGTTGTTATGGGTGAACGATATAAGCAGATGACAAAGGAGTCAAGAGATCTTTTGGTAGGTAAATACGGTCAAACGGTTAAGCCTATGAATCCTGAGGTTCAGAAGAAAGCTCTTGATGCTATGGGTATGGATAAGCCTATCACATATCGTCCTGCAGATGACATCGAGCCACAGCTTGAGAAGTTAGAGAAGGAGATGGCTCAGTATAAGCAGCAGGATGAGGATGTATTGTCATATGCATTGTTCCCTCAGGTTGCTACAGACTTCTTTAAATATCGTGAGGCTCAGCAGACTAAGGTGGATGCCAGTGTAGCTGATACGGAGAATGGGGTATATCCTGTATAATTTAGAGAAATTATAGGTTTATAATAATGAGAAACCGGTAGTTTTTATAGTTTAAGATTAAGCGAAACGCTGATTAGTTGAAAGATGCTTATTGGTGTTTCGCTTTTTTATAATTTTTTGACAGAAAGAGGAAAAAATATTAAAATACTATAGGTATCAAAATTCATAAATGTATATAATGATAGTTGAGGTATATTATTGAGTAAAGTAATTGTAATTGGTGGAGGTGCCGCCGGAATGATGGCAGCAATATGGTCTGCCAGAAATAATAACAACGTAATATTGATTGAACAGAATGAGAAGATGGGTAAGAAACTTTTTATTACAGGAAAGGGAAGATGTAATTTTACTAATGCTTGCGAATTGGAAGATTTTTTTGGTAATGTTGTGTCTAATCCGAAGTTTATGTATAGCCCTTTTTATTCTTTTTCTAATAAACAGGTCATGGATTTTTTTGAGGAATTGGGTCTAAGGTATAAAGTGGAGAGAGGCAATCGCGTGTTCCCTGCATCCGATCATTCTTCTGACGTTATAAAGGTACTGGAAAAAGAACTTCGAAGATTAAATGTGGACATCAGGCTCAATACAAAAGTAGATGAGCTTGTAATAGATAATAATGTTGTGGGTGGTGTCTGTGTTCACGAAATGACAAATAGTAACGTAAACATTCGCAATTCACAAAAAAATAATGATATAGATAATAAAAATATATGTAATAATGATGGGAACGGTAAAAGTACAAATAAAAGAAAAACATACAAATTAACAGCGGATAAAGTTATAATTGCGACCGGAGGCATTTCCTATCCTCGTACCGGGGCAAGCGATTCGGGATATCGTTTTGCAAAAGATGCCGGTCATCTAATTGTTGATCTTAAGCCGTCTTTGGTACCATTTGAAGTGAAAGAAAAATGGTGCAAAGATTTGATGGGAGTATCACTTAAGAATGTGGGTATGGAGATTTTTGTTAAGGACGATAAAGGGAAAGAGAAAAAAATTTTTAATGATTTTGGCGAGATGTTGTTTACCCATTTTGGAGTAAGTGGTCCCATGGTTATCAAAGCAAGTGCATCTATACACAAATATCTGGGAAAAGATATTGTTTTATCAATAGATTTGAAACCTGCTTTGTCAGAGAAACAGCTTGATGATAGAATACTTCGTGATTTTGAAATGTTTAGAAACAGACAGTTAAATAACGGACTTGAGAAGCTTTTGCTAAAGTCGTTGATTCCTGTGATTGTTGAGTGCTCCGGAATAGCTGGTGAAAAGAAGATTTCAGAAATTACCAAAGAGGAAAGAAGAATACTCGGTGAAACAGTTAAAAATCTTAAAATGCATGTGACCGGTCTTCGCGGATGGGATGAAGCCATAGTTACAAAAGGTGGCGTTAGTGTCAAAGAGATTGAGCCTAAAACAATGGAATCAAAGATTGTAAAAGGACTATATTTTGCAGGAGAGGTTATTGATGTAGATGCTCTCACAGGGGGATTTAATCTTCAAGTAGCATGGTCAACAGCATATCTTGCAGGGATTTCGAAATAATTGTATTATTGACAGAACTATGTTTGCAAATGTAAAATATCTTGAACAACCTAAAGTGGATGAACCTGAATCCTTAGAACCGGATACTAATGATGCGTTAAGTTCAGGTTTGAATAAAAAATAATTAAATGGAGGCATAAAAATGGCGAGTATAGCAATCGATGGTCCTGCAGGTGCAGGGAAAAGCACAATAGCCAAATTAGTAGCAAAGAAACTTGATTATATCTATGTTGATACGGGTGCAATGTATCGGGCAATAGCGTATGAACTTGTGCGGAAAAATGTAGATATAGAAGATGAGAAGGCTTTATCGGATGCATGTTCGAAAATGAAAATTGCAATTAAGTATGAGAATGGTATTCAACAGGTTTATATGAATGGGGAAAATGTTACCCCTTATCTAAGAAATGAAGAAACCGGAGATATGGCTTCAAAGTCATCTGCAAAAGCACCTGTCCGGGCTGCACTTTTGGATATTCAGCGTAATATGGCGGTAGAATATAATGTGGTAATGGACGGAAGGGACATAGGAACCAATGTACTTCCAAATGCTGAGACTAAGATTTATCTTACAGCTTCTGCCGATGAACGTGCCAATCGTCGTTATAAGGAATTGATTGAAAAGGGTGAATCTGCTGATTTTGATAAAATCAAAGCCGATATAATCGAGCGTGACGAACGGGATATGAACCGAGATATAGCACCTCTTAAACAGGCTGATGACGCAGTGCTTATTGATAGTTCTAATATGTCGATTGAGGAAGTTGTGAGTGCAATTCTCGATAATGTAAAATAATGATTATATGTCTGAGATAAGGAGAGCATACAAAGATGGAAGTTATACTTGCGAAAACTGCCGGATTCTGCTTCGGTGTTAAACGTGCAGTTGACACTGTATATGAACAAACGGGCAAAGGTAATGTATATACATATGGTCCCATAATTCACAATGAAGAAGTTGTCAAGGATCTTGAGTCAAAAGGAGTTAAGACTCTTAACAGTGAAGAAGAACTAAAAGCGCTTAAGTCCGGAACAGTTGTGATAAGATCACATGGCGTAGACAGGCATATATATGATATTATAAAGGAAAAAAATCTCGAATTAGTAGATGCCACATGTCCATTTGTTAAGAAAATTCATAATATTGTCGATAAAGATAGCAGGGAAGGTAGACAGATAGTTATTATTGGAAGTAAAGAACACCCTGAAGTGCAGGCTATATGCGGATGGTGCAATAGTTCTCCCGTTGTATTGGAAAATGTTGAAGATGCTATGAATTATAATATTGATAATGATACAGATTTATCAATAGTGGCTCAAACTACATTTAATCACAATAATTTCAATAAGATAGTTGATATTTTTAAGGAAAAAGGTTATAATACAACTATCTATAACACTATCTGTAATGCAACAGCAGTTAGGCAGAAAGAAGCCAGGGAGATTGCAGCACAGGTAGATGCTATGATTGTCATTGGCGGGAGAAACAGTTCTAACACACAGAAGCTGTATGACATTAGCAAAAAAGAATGTGCAAATACTTACTATATTCAGACACTCGATGACTTGGATTTAGCTACTTTGAAATCCGTTGATAGGGTAGGTATTACAGCAGGGGCGTCTACCCCACATCATATTATTAAGGAGGTTCATGGTAGCATGGCAGATGAATTTGGAAAAATGTTAGAAGACAGTTTTGCGGAGGATAACAGAGTAAGTCCCGGCAAGATTGTGAAAGGAACAGTTATTGATGTTAAGGACGATGAAGTTATTCTTAATATCAACTACAAAGCAGACGGAATTATTACAAAGAGTGAATTCTCTAATGATCCTAATGTGGTTTTGAAGGACAAAGTTCATGTTGATGATGTAATTGAAGCAAAGGTTATCAAAACAAACGATGGTGACGGACAGGTTCTTCTTTCTGTTAAGCGTGTAGCTGCTGAGAAGGCTAACGAGGAGTTAGAGGCAGCATTTAACAATGAGGAAGTATTAAAGGGAGTTGTTACTCAGGTTGTTGACGGTGGTCTTGGAGTTACCGTTGGTGAAGCAAGAGTATTCATTCCTGCCAGCCTTGTTTCAGATACTTATGAGAAGGATCTTACTAAGTATAAGGATCAGGAGATTGAATTTAAGTTGACTGAGTTCAATCCCAGAAAGAGAAGAATCATTGGTAATCGTAAGATTCTTATTGAAGCAGAGAAGAAAGCTGCCAAAGAAGCATTATTTGCAAGAATTAATGTTGGCGATACAGTAGAAGGTTCTGTTAAGAATGTTACTGATTTCGGTGCATTTATAGATCTTGGAGGAGCAGATGGTCTTCTTCATATATCTGAGATGTCATGGGGAAGAGTTGACAATCCTAAGAAACTTTTCAAAGTTGGTGATAATGTCAAAGCATTTATTAAGGATATTCAAGGTGAGAAGATTGCACTTTCTCTCAAGTTTGAAGATTCAAATCCATGGCTTACGGCAGCTGACAAATATGCTATAGGCAATGTGGTTACAGGTCGTGTTGCCAGAATGACAGATTTTGGTGCATTTGTTGAATTAGAGCCGGGTGTTGATGCGTTACTTCATGTGTCTCAGATTTCAAGAGAACGTATTGATAAGCCGTCAAGTGTTCTTTCTGTAGGACAGGAGATTGAAGTTAAAGTTGTTGACTTTAAGCCGGAAGAGAGAAAGATCAGTCTTAGCATGAAGGCACTTCTTCCTGAAGTAGAGGAAGTTCCTGCAGAAGATGAAGATGCTTATGTTGACGAAGCTCCCGTAGAGGAGGCACCTGCTACAGAGGCAGAAGAAGCTGCTGCCACAGAAGTTGAGGAGGTCGCTACTGAAGAAGCAGAAGAGGCATCTGCAGAAGGTGCAGAGGAAACTGCTGCTGAAGAAGCAGAAGAGGCACCTGCTGAGGAGAAAGAAGAAACATCTGAAGAATAATAATATTCTTTATTTTAATCATTATTGCCCCATCTTTTATAAGATGGGGCATTTTAAAAGATAGCATAATAATTATTTAAGTGAGGTATATAAATATGGCATATGATTATGAGAAATTTAAAGAAGATGTATACAAATTAACAGATATCAATTTATCATTATACAAAGAGAGACAGATGAAACGTCGTATCGAATCTCTCATAGCCAGAAAAGGACATAAAGATTTCGAAAGTTTTTATAATGCCATGAAGAAGGACAATGAGCTTCTTCGTACATTTATAAGTTATCTCACTATTAATGTTTCAGAGTTTTACAGAAATCCGGCTCAATGGGAGTTATTTGAGAAGCAGATGATGCCATATCTTGAAAAGAATTTTGGTAAGAGACTTAACATTTGGAGTGCTGCATGTTCTACTGGCGATGAACCATATACAATAGCAATGATTCTTTCAAAACACTATCCGTTAAGCCAGATTAAGATTTTGGCAACTGATATAGATGAAGATGTAATTGCATTTGCAAAAGAGGGAATATATTCCGCCAAAAGTGTTGCGGGGCTTCCCAAGGACCTTCTTTCTAAGCATTTTAAGCAGGACGGCGGTAATTATATAATCAATGATGATATTAAGAAATGCGTGGAATTTAAGAAGCATAATCTGTTAAAGGATAGATATCCGGTCAATATGCATATGATCGTATGTCGTAACGTGGTAATCTATTTTACAGATGAGGCAAAAGATGAGGTATATACTAAGTTCCACAATACTTTAGTTAAAGATGGAATCCTTTTCATTGGTAATACAGAGCAGATTGTTCACGCCAAAGAGATAGGCTTCGGTTCAATGGATTCATTCTTCTATGTTAAGAAGTGATAATGTATTAAAAGTTAATCTATATAAATGATATTCTATATAAGAGATAATAGTGTTTCGCGGATATATTTTATCTGAGTATTGTCATCGGCATTAATTAATGATGAACAGGTGCGATAGGTCACTTTGTCACAGTAGTTAAACATAAATATTTCAGGATATTCTTTATCAAAGCATATTACATATGAATCAGTCTTTTTTATATAGCAATTCTTCTTTGTAGCCTTTATCCTGTTTTCAGGTTCCACATAGGATGAAACACTTTTGTGAATTGCCATATCTTCCCCTGGAAGATAGTAATAATTCTTATAGTCTTTGAAGAAGTGTTTAAGTGTATCTTTGATAACAGGTATAATGATAATAGCCTGATTATCCGAAGCATTGATATATGTACCATATTGGTTGGTGAAGGATATTCTTTGTGGAATGATAATGTGCTTTGGGAATATAATATCAATTTCAATTTGGGTATTATCATCGTTAAAATGTATTACATGTGATTCGATTAAAGGACGTTCGAATAATATCTTGTAATTAAGAATAGTAGTTATATTAATCATTCCTATTAGGTCATCGTGATTGTGTAATAGCAATAAATGTTCACGTTCTTCATCAGGTCTTGCAACATAGCGTTGATACACATTGATAAGTTCATCGCCGGAATAGGTATCTTCACGATAGATTTTTAGAAATTTTTCGATTGTGACCTGTTTCATGTTTTCAAGACCGAACATTTTCTTATAAGTACGAATTTCTTTAAAGATATCTATCTGAATAAGTCTCTCAATATTATCTATGGTTAAATTGTGTTTTAATGCTTTTTCCCTGATATATGGGACATCAAAGGTTGTCCCGTTAAAATGTACAAGATAAGTAAAATCACTGCAAAAAGTATTAAATGATTCTATAATTTCTTTTTCTGTATATCCGTCTTCATTGAACCATTGTCTTATGCAAATCATATTATCTTCAAACCACAAAGCTCCGATTAGATATAAGGTAGAGTTTCTGGCTGAAAGTCCGGTAGTTTCTATATCGAAATATAGTATACGACCACTATGAATATCATATAAATGCTTCAAACATAAGGAGTATTGTTCTATATTATTATTTTCGTGTGTATAGTCTATAATCTTCATAATTATCCCTTTTAAAAAGTCAAAATACAATATGATGTGTTTTTGTAAATAATATAATAGCATATTTTGATAAAATGTGATATACTGTTTTATATTTATTATTGAATAGTTTTATCAAAGATGTGAAAGGATACTTGATTAATGATCGGTTATGTGAAAGGAACAGTGGAAGGTATCTCTGACGAATATATATTAGTTGAGAATAATGGTATCGGTTATAGAATATTTACATCCGGCAAAGCGCTTGCCGACATAGGGAAATTACATCAAAGTGTTATACTATATACATATTTGCATGTAAGGGAGGATGAATTATCCCTATATGGTTTTCCGACCGCTGAAGAAATGGAAACATTTAAGCTGCTAATATCAGTTAATGGAATCGGGCCGAAGGTTGCGTTATCTATTTTGTCGGCATTATCAGTCAAAGAATTGTCAATGGCTGTAATGATGGGGGATGCTAAAGCTATAACCAAGGCTAACGGAGTTGGTAATAAAGGTGCAAATCGTATTATTATGGAACTCAAAGATAAGTTAAAATATGACGATTTGATGTCTGTGGCCTCAGGTGAAGCTGATTCGGGAAGCATTGCTGCTACAGAAGGGAAACCTGACAATATATCTGATACGGTTCTTGCACTGGTAAGTCTTGGATATTCGGAATTTGAGGCAATGAAAGCTATCAAACAGATACCGGATGCACAGTCAATGAACTCGGACAAACTTCTCAAAGCTGCACTGAAAAAGATATTTTAATATGAATATATAATATAAGTTGACAACATCATAATATATAGATTGGACATGTGAATAATAATGACAGATAGAATGATAAGTACCCAGATACTGCCGGAGGATGTCAAGATAGAGAATAATCTTCGTCCTACAATGTTATCAGATTACATCGGGCAGGAGAAAGCAAAGAATAATTTAAAAGTGTTTATAGAAGCTGCAAAGAATCGTGGAGAGGCATTAGATCATGTGTTGTTATATGGTCCGCCGGGACTTGGGAAAACCACAATGGCGTCTATAATTGCCAATGAGATGAATAGTAATCTCAAGATAACATCAGGTCCTGCTATCGAAAAACCCGGAGAGTTAGCGGCAATACTTAATAATCTTAATGAACATGATGTTCTTTTTATTGATGAAATACACAGACTTAACCGTCAGGTCGAAGAAGTTTTGTATCCGGCGATGGAAGATTTTGCGATAGATATAATGATTGGTAAAGGACAGGCAGCAAGAAGTATAAGGCTTGATTTACCACATTTTACATTGGTTGGTGCGACAACAAGAGCAGGTATGCTCACAGCACCGCTAAGAGACAGATTTGGAGTGGTTAATCGGCTGGAATTCTATTCTACTAATGAGCTTGCCACCATTGTTACCAGATCTTCCGATGTACTTAATATATCCATCGACGAGGAAGGGGCAATGGAGATTGCAAGAAGATCAAGGGGTACCCCAAGACTTGCAAACCGGTTGTTAAAGAGAGTAAGAGATTTTGCTGAAGTATCTTATGACGGTGTAATTACCGGTGATGTGGCAAGAAAAGCACTCGATCAGTTAGAGGTTGATTCCTTTGGACTTGATCAGATTGACAGGAATATTATTATGACAATAATAGAGAAGTTCAGTGGTAAACCGGTTGGACTCGATACATTAGCGGCAGCCATAGGAGAAGATCCGGGGACGATAGAGGAGGTCTATGAACCATATCTGATTAAGAACGGATTGTTATCAAGGACACCTAAAGGCAGGATTGCAACGGACTTGGCATACAGGCATTTTGGAATTATGAAAGATGAATAGGAGGAGTAGAGAATGGACGGCAAGAATGATATAGCGGTTGTTATTAACGGAAGGATATATAATCTAAGTGGTTATGAAGATACAGAATATCTTCAGGAAGTTGCCAATTATATGAATTCGAAGATTGCTGAGTGTAAAGCAAGTGACGGATTTCGAAGAATGAGTCCGGAATATCAGAATATATTATTGGCAATCAATATTGCAGATGATTATTTTAAGGCAAAGAATCAGACAGGTCAGTTGGCTGCTGCCGATGACGAGAAGGAGAAGCAAATATATGATCTTCGTCATGAGGTCATTGAGACTCAGATAAAATATGAATCGTCTATGCGCCTTGTAGAGGAATATAAAGAACAGGTCAATGCTCTGCAAAGAAAGATTATTCAGTTAGAAGCTGAAAAGACAAGAGATGTATAATTATCACAGGAATCATATAATTGATAAGACAGGATGGAGAATAATATGATAAAACCTGAGATATTGGCACCGGTGGGTTCAGCTGAAGCATTACATGCTGCGGTTAATGCCGGTGCTGATGCATGTTATCTCGGAGGCTCAAAGTTTGGTGCAAGAGCCTTTGCAGATAATTTTGATGAAAAAGAATTAATTGAGGCTATAAGATATGCTCATTTGTATGGTGTTAAGGTGTATATGACCGTTAACACCTTATTTCGTAATGAGGAAATAAGTGAATTATATGATTATCTCATTCCTTATTACAGGGCCGGCTTGGATGCTGTGATTGTTCAGGATTTTGGTGTTATGGAGTATATACATTATCATTTTCCGGACCTTAGTATTCATGCATCCACCCAGATGACAATAACCACGCCTTATGCCTATGAATTGCTTAAAGATTATGGAGTTACAAGAATTGTACCCGCAAGAGAATTGTCATTGGATGAAATAAGAAAACTTAAAAAGACCAATGATCATATGAAAATAGAAGGCTGTACCGATTCTATATCAAAGGATGAACAATCGGGAAAGACACCTTCCGGTATGGTTATACCGGAGATAGAGGTCTTTGTTCAAGGCGCACTTTGTATCTGTTATTCCGGTCAATGTCTTATGAGCTCATTTATTGGTGGGAGAAGCGGCAATAGAGGCCGATGTGCCGGCAGCTGCAGACTGCCTTATTCTTTGTATGATATAAATGGCAATAATATTACAACGGATGGTCAATATCTGTTGAGTCAGAAGGATCTTTGCGGAGTACTTCAGCTTCCGGATTTGATTGAGGCGGGGGTTGATTCATTTAAAATTGAGGGAAGGATGAAAAAACCTGAATATGTTGCTGCCTGTGTGAGAAGTTACAGAAGATTAGTAGATTATTACTTTAGCAGTGATTATAATCAGGAAACTTACGTTAAAAAAGCCTTAGTATATAAGGATGAAATGACGGAGATATTTAATCGTGGTGGATTTACTTCAGGCTATTATTATCAGAAAAACGGTAAAGATATGATGTCCTTTAATGAACCGGGGCATATGGGTGTTGATATAGGAAAGATTTCAAGAGTAAATGATAAGAGTATAATGGTTCGGTTGAGTAAAAATCTTAATAAAGGTGATATTCTTGTTGTCAAAGCAGGTAATGAAGAAATAACCATGACTTCTAATATCGATGATAAGAACGGGAGTGAGGTAATTCTTAATGTTTCCAAATCCAAAAAACTCAAAAAAGGAATGAGCGTTTTTAGAAAATTTAACGCACCGCTTGATGCAGAACTATCCAAGTATTATTTGGAAGACAGAAAACTAATAGTTTCCGGTGAACTCTTATTAAAATCAGGCGCAGAAATGCTTTTTAAAGTATCTTTGATTTCAGATAATAGAAATTATGATGTTATTGTGTGTGGCGAGGTTGTGGAAAAAGCTACCTCAAAGCCTGTCACAAAAGAGGTTATTTTGTCGAAAATCAGACAGACGGGAAATTCATGTTTTGAATTTTCTGATCTGAAAATAGATATGGATGAAGATATTTTTATACCTGTTAAAGCGCTTAAAGATATAAGAAGAAAGGCATTATCAAAATTAAAGGATGTTATATGCGATAGCTACAATCGGACTGAAAGCTGTTATAAAATTAATTGTGATAATAATTACAATAACTTACCTGAGATTAACAGTAATAATAAGGTTTCGCAAGATGAAAGCAGTAAATTAATTCAATCAAATTCAGAAGAAAGAATTAATAATAACAGTCAATCACCGATTTTGGTATTGGTATCTAAAAAAGAACAACTTGAGGCAGTAAAGGCGTATGGAGATAGAGTAAAAATATCGATTGATTTGCAGTATTTTGAAAAAGAGGATATAATAACGCTCATGGACAATTATCCGGAATACATTTATGCTTTACCGATGATATTAAGAAAAAACTCATTAAAAGAACTTGATGAGCTTCCGCTTAACAAATGCAAGGGCGTTATCATCAGAAATATCGATGAATTATCTTATATGAAGAGCATTGGATATGAAGGTAATGTGATAGCGGATTACAGTTTGTATGCCATGAATGATCAGGCGGCACATTTTATCCGTAGTCAATTTTTGAATGCTGATATAACCATTCCGGTAGAGCTTAACAAAAAACAACTTTATGAGCTTTCGTATTCGGATAGTAATAGTGAATTGATTGTTTATGGTTTTCAGCCGTTGATGGTTATGGCATCATGCTTTAGAGAAAATACTACAGGTTGTAATAAAGGAGCCAATACTTCCTATGTGATGAAGGACAGACGGAATCAGAAATTTTACATTAATACTATCTGCAAATATTGTTATAATATTGTATATAACGGTATACCGACTGTGCTTTATGATAAAGATGATATTGCAAAATATAATGGTATTTTGCGCTTTTGTTTTGTTTCAGAGTCGGAAAATGAAGTTACATCTGTTCTTGATTCGTATTTTAATGATAAAGGATTTCATAAAGAATATACCCGTGGACATTTTTCACGCGGTGTAGATTAGTACTTCGAATATACTATTGGAGAAACGCTCATGGCTAATATAATTATTAACTTATCAAAATATATAATTCTTCTTATGATGATTTTATACGGCTTTTCAAGTTTTACGGTTATCAGAAAAGAAGATCCGTGGGAGAAGAATATGTGTCTTAACAGACAGATTATTTATGTATTTGTTATACATTTTCTGTCATATCTCACTTTTTCAATTCAAAGTCCGGATGACATGAAAACAATTATTACGTTTTACGGGCTTCAGATTTTAATAGCCACGTTATATATGTATCTGTATCATTTTTTCTATCCGTATTCATCCAGGATGATTAATAATAATATGTGTTTTCTATTACTTATCGGTTATATTATGCTGACAAGACTTAATTTTGCTTTGGCAAGAAAACAGTTTATTATTGCAACGGCATCGCTTGCGCTGGTGTCAGTCATACCTCTTATAATGGACAGGCATAAGAATCTTAGAAAATATGGTATATTCTATGGTATTATCGGAATACTGGCATTGTCTTCCGTGTTTGTTATAGGTGTTGAGCAATATGGTTCTGTCAATTGGATATCTGTCGCAGGTATAAGCGTGCAGCCGTCGGAATTTGTTAAGATTTTATTTGTTTTCTTTATCGCCAGCATGCTGTCAAAAAAGCGTGATTTTAAACAGGTAATGATAACATCTTTGTTAGCGGCTGTTCACATGGGGATTCTTGTGCTTGAAAAAGATTTGGGTGGCGCACTCATTTTCTTTGTTATATTTATATTCATGGTTTATATAGGAACCGGCAAATTCAGGTATTTCCTTTTGTTTGTATTGGGCGGCCTGATGATGGCAGGGTTGGCATTTCTTCTTTTTAAGGACAGGTTGTTCAATCATGTTTTTGTAAGAATAAATGCATGGAAGGACCCGTGGTCAGATATAAGCGGTTCAGGTTATCAGATTACACAGTCCTTATTTGCCATAGGAAGTGGCGGATACTTTGGAAGCGGTCTTACAAAAGGTTCTCCGGATGTAATACCGGTTAGCGAAAGTGATTTTATATTTTCGGCTATTGCTGAGGAGTTTGGAGTGATATTCGCTATATTTTTAATACTTGTTTGCTTTAGTTGTTTTATTTGTTTTATTTCAATTGCAATGCATGCAAAGAGCAGATTTTATAAAACCATGGCAGTTGGTTTTGCTATTTGTTATATTTTCCAGACATTTTTGTCAATAGGCGGCGTTACAAAATTTATCCCGTCAACGGGGGTAACGGTTCCCCTTGTTAGTTACGGTGGTAGTTCGGTGCTTAGTTCACTGGTAATGTTTTCAATAATGCAGGGTATTAGTACAATAGAGAATAAAGAGGCGAAAAAAGTTGAAGAAGAGAGAAGAAAACTTGAACGAACAGAATATGACAATGGAAGAGTTTCAGGCAAGAGAAGAAAAGATAGATAAGTTAAATGACCGTTTGAACGGACCGATTATAGGTATAGCTTATCTTTTTGGATTTCTCATTATCGGACTTATAGCATATATACTTCATTTTATGATAGTTGATAAAGACGAAGTGATAGCTAATGCAGCCAACAGCAGATTGGACAGCTTTGCTGCTAATGTGGAAAGAGGAGATATTGTTACTAAGGACGGTAAAACTATCGCTACCAATAATGGTGATGACAGATATTATCCTTATGGTGATATGTTTGCTCATGCGGTAGGTTTTTCAAAATACACCAAGGCAGGTATTGAGCTTGTGGGGAATTATTATCTGCTTGAAAGTCACGCTAACTTTTTTGAGAAATTTTTTCATACATTAAGAGAGGAAAGTGATCAGGGAGATACAATTGTATCAACAATTAATTTTGATCTTCAGAAGAAGGCTTATGATGCTCTTGGCGATGCCAATGGCGCTGTTGTTGTAATGGAACCTGATACCGGGAAAATACTTGCCATGGTATCCAAACCGGATTTTGATCCCAATGATATAGATGAAGTATGGAAAGAGGCCAATAGTGAGGATTCTACCAGTTCGGTATTGCTCAATCGTGCCACACAGGGCTTATATCCTCCGGGATCAACCTTTAAGGTGCTGACTGCATTATCATATATGCGACAATATCCAAGAAAATATGAAAAGTACAGTTATAATTGCAGTAATCAGGAAGCTATATTTAACAGTGTGTCGGTGCATTGCTATGGCAGGAAAACACATGGGGAAGAGGATTTGTCACAGGCTCTTGCCTATTCCTGCAATCAGGCTTTTGCAGATATAGGAACACAACTTGATGTAGGTAAATGGAAGGAGACTTTAGAAAGTCTTTTATATAACAAAAATCTTCCATATAACGGTGCCAGTGCAACAAGCAGATTTTATTTAGATAAGGATTCCAATTCAGGTTATGTTCCACAGACTGCATTTGGTCAGGGTGACACTTTAGTAACACCGCTTCATAATGCAATGATAATATCGACTATTGCCAACGGTGGATTAATGATGAAACCTTATATGATAGACAGTATTGAAAATTATAAGGGAACCCGTATTAAGAAATTTTCACCATCATCCTATGACACATTAATGACATCAGATGAGGTGGATACATTAACTGAGTATATGAGAAAAGTTGTAACTGAGGGAACGGCAGCCGATTATTTCGCCGGAGCTGATTATAAGGCTTGTGGCAAGACGGGAACCGCTGAATATGCTGACGGAGCACACGATTTTTCATGGTTCATCGGGTTTGCAGACACAGATAATCCACAGGTGGCAGTGAGTATAGTTGTGGAGGAATCGGATGTCAATGGAGTAAAGGCTACGGCCATTGCAAGAACGTTGATGGATGAATATTATAAAGTTTCCGAGGATAATTAACAATTGTCTATATTTGTATAATAGAAATCTATTTTATATTTGACTATTTTTTGATTGATTTAACAAAAATCTGATAATTTAGTAAACTTTACCTTGTCTTTTGTGATATATATTGTTATAATTTATGGTAATTAATGCAACACACCCATATGTTGCGTAGAGATCAATCATTTAAGATCTTTACAGGAAACAGCTTTATAATAATATTGGAGGAAAGATAATGATAGAAGCAGTAAGCTGTGGTGGTGTGGTAATCTTTCGTGGAAAAGTGTTGTTGCTATATAAGAATTACAGGAATAAGTATGAAGGCTGGGTTCTGCCGAAGGGAACGGTGGAAGAAGGCGAGGAGTACAAGGAGACGGCACTTAGGGAGGTAAAGGAAGAGACCGGTGTCAGTGCTCAGATAATCAAATATGTGGACAAGAGTAATTACACATTTAATACGGCATATGATGTCGTTAACAAGGATGTTCATTGGTATCTGATGATGGCTGACAGTTATTACAGTAAACCCCAAAGAGAAGAATATTTTATGGACTCAGGATACTACAAGTATCATGAGGCATATCATTTATTGAAATTCCCTAATGAGAAACAGATCTTAGAGCAGGCGTATGGTGAATATCAGGACCTCAAGCAGAGTAATCTGTGGGGCTCTAAGAAATACTTCTGATAATCCCGTCAGAAAAAAGTAATTAAAGTTTATAATGACCAGAGCCGGTATATACCGTCTCTAGGTTTTTATATGATGAGAAATTAGCTTTATCAACTACTGTATTACCGGCTGTTATAGATTAATCAATAAAAATATATATTGGAGATGACTGACAATATGAAGAAGAGTGTTATCAATATTCTAATGGTAATATGTTTACTGGTGGCTTTAGGCTGCGGTGGGTACCTGATCTATTATTATTATACAAGTCACAAAAGTGAGAGTAATATTGAAGATTTAAGAGGGATGATTACGGATTCGAAAGTTGAAGGCTCAACTGAAAATGCTTCCGGTGTAGATGACGATAATACATCCGGCAAACCGGAGCCTGAAATGGTGGAGATTGACGGAGTGAAAGTTCAGAAAAAATTTGAAGAGCTTTACCGGGCGAATCATGATTTTGTAGGATGGATAAAAATCGATGATACGAATGTTGATTATCCGGTTATGTATACACCGAATGATAATGAACGTGGTGAACATTATATACATCTGGATTTTGATGAAAAATACTCTGCTTCAGGACTTCCGTTTATAGACCGTAATTGTGATCTCAAACTTCCGACTGACAATACGATCATTTACGGTCACAACATGAATTCAGGTAAAATGTTTCACGATATATTGAAATATGAAAACGAAGATTTTTATAACAGTCATAAGACATTTACATTTGATACCATTTACGGTGACGGAGAATATGAAGTCGTTGCAATGTTTTATGCTCAGATTCTTCCTGATGCATCCAAGGATTTTAAATACTATCAATTTGTAAATGCAGGAAGTAATGAAGAGTTCATGAATTATATAGATAATATAAAGAGTATGTCAATTATAGATACAGGCGTTGATGTGAAGTTTGGTGATAAACTTGTAACGTTGTCGACTTGTGCTTATCATGTGGATGATGGCAGATTTGCGGTTATAGCTAAAAAGATTGATGATACGATGGATTGAAGTAATATTAGATAACTGTATGAATATATTCTTTTGATATGAAATTGTTCATGTAGTGAAATTATCAATACTTTATAACTATAAGTACTTGCCGGTGTTAGTAAGAATGCACCGGCGTTTTTAAAATATTCGAGTTTATTTGTTCTTGACAAAATATTGCTTACATAATATAATAACGCGTGTTGGAAATTTCCAGTGTTTATAATTTAATAAGCCGGTGTGTCGGAATTGGCAGACGAGGCAGACTCAAAATCTGTTGATGGCAACATCGTATGGGTTCAAGTCCCATCACCGGCATGGTAGTAAGAAAAGACGGATGTACAAGCATCCGTCTTTTCTTACTAGCAGGCTGGTGCCTGCCATACCCCATTAGGGTTCAGTCTCGCGGCATGAGGGATGCCGCTCGGTCGGCGCAGAACTGAAGTCCCCCGGACTTCATGCGCCCCATCACCGGCAGGAGCGTGATATAATCATTAGGGTTCAAGGTCTCCTCGGAGCGAAGCTCCTTCGTCGGTCGGTTCGACGGGAAAAAGACCCACAGGGTCTTTTTCAAAAACCGTCTCACCCCATCACCGGCTGGAGCCTGCTATACCCCATTAGGGTTCAATCTCGCGGCAGGAGGGATGCCGCTCGGTCGGCGCAGAACTGAAGTCCCCCGGACTTCATGCGCCCCATCACCGGCTGGTGCCTGCCATACCCCATTAGGGTTCAGTCTACATTCCGTTTCGGTCGGCGCATTTTGCCCCCATGGGTTCAAGGTCTCCTCGGAGCGAAGCTCCTTCGTCGGTCGGTTCGACGGGAAAAAGACCC
>JAFUGT010000016.1 GCA_017469275.1 Lachnospiraceae bacterium | reverse complement strand
GAAACAGCGGTGAGGCAGAAATAACACCGCAAAAGAGAGAAGAAAAAGGGAACACCGGGAAAGAACGGAGAACATCAGGAAATATAGGTGGAACACCGAAGAAATGAGCAGGTTTACCGATATTTCGCGGAGACCCAGGGTTTAAATTTGTCAGGGTTTGTGCCTTCCCCATCCATATATACAGTTACCTGCTAAGTATATCATGCAGGTAAGGTTATGCAATAAAAAATGCCGCATTTAGCGACAGGAAGAAGTAGTGGCGAATAGTAATTTGTGAAATTAATCTGTCGTAAAGATGGGAGATTGAAGGATTAGAATTTGTCGGGTAACAATAAATGAAGAAAGGAAATAGAGCGGGATGACTGTAAAGAATGCTTATGGAAAACCTGCTTTATTAGATGAGACAGAATGATGAATATTCCATTTGTAACATTTCTCCCGATGGAGAAAGAAATGAATAATGAAATGCGAGAAGCTTTTGATCGTGTCTTCACACGTTCTTGGTATATCGAAGGCGTTGAGGACGAAGCGTTTGAGAAGGCATTTGCTGACTATTGCGGAGCCCAATACTGTGTTGGTGTGGGAAATGGTTTGGATGCTCTCATGCTTGCGCTAAAGGCGCTTGGAATCAGTGAAGGTGATGAGGTCATCGTTCCTTCAAATACTTATATTGCCACTGCTTTAGCAGTTACCTATGTTGGTGCAACTCCTGTGTTTGTTGAACCGGACATCAGGACATTCAATATCAATCCGGCACTAATAGAGGCGGCAATCACAGATAAGACTAAAGCGATCATGCCTGTTCATCTCTACGGACAAGCCTGTGATATGGAGCCGATTATGGATATCGCCCGCAAGTATAATTTAAGAGTAGTCGAGGACTGCGCCCAGGCTCATGGAGCAACCTATAAAGGGCAGAAGGTTGGAACCTTTGGTGATGCAGCTGGCTTCTCTTTCTATCCGGGAAAGAACCTTGGGGCTCTTGGTGATGCCGGCGCTGCTGTGACTAATGATAAAGAACTCGCAGATAAAATCCGCTCTCTTGGCAACTACGGATCAGACTACAAGTATCATCACATCTTTAAAGGAAATAACAGCCGTTTAGATGAACTCCAGGCTGCGTTCTTAGCTGCAAAACTCCCTCATCTTGAGAGAATGAATGTGGTGAGGAGAAGGATTGCTCAGTTATATACAGATGGCATCAAGAACGATAATGTGATTACTCCTTATGTTCCGGAATATGCCGTTCCTGTCTGGCACATATATGGTATCCGCTGTAAAGATAGAGATGCCCTTGAGAGGCATCTGAATGATAAGGGTATTGGAACTAACAAGCATTATCCGATTCCTATGCATATGCAGGAGTGCTACAAAGACTTGAATATCCCACAGGGGGCGCTTCCGATAGCGGAGGAGATTAGTGCAACTGAACTTAGTCTTCCAATGTATTACGGGATGACTGACAAAGAAGTACAGTATGTGATTGATGCTATAAATGATTTTTAATATGTAAAAAGTGATGTGGACATGATGAAGGAACGCCAGTCAAATATCGAACTCCTTAGAATTGTAGCAATAATCGGAGTCATTGTATTACACTACAATAATCCATCAATAGGTGGAGGAATCGCTTATGCACAGGAAGGGTCAATAAACTATTATATTCTGTATTTTTTAGAGTCATTATTTGCATGCGGAGTAGATCTGTTTATTATTATTTCTGGATACTTCATGTGTACTTCATATAAAAAAAATATGTGGCGACTTGTTGAGTTAATCGTTCAAGTCATTATATTTAGAGAGGCATTATACCTAGTGAGAGTTGCTTTCAAATCAGAGTTATTTTCCATTAGGGGTATTGTTTCAGCATTTATACCAGCAAACTATTTTGTAATCCTTTATGGTGTAGTTTTCATACTATCACCATATATTAATTTTTTGCTGAACAGATTATCCGAAAAGTGTTTTCACACTTTGATGATTGTGTCAATTTGTTTGTTTTCCGTATATCCAACATTGATTGATATTCTTGGAGAAATTAGAGGAGAACCTTTCCGTGGTCTTAGTAGCATTGGAATGTATGGGAGTCAATGGGGATATTCAGCTATCAATTTTCTGCTAATGTATTTAGTCGGGGCTTATTTGAGAAAAGAATGTTCTAGAATTCATAATGCAAAAGAATGGCAGCTAT
>JAFUGT010000118.1 GCA_017469275.1 Lachnospiraceae bacterium | reverse complement strand
GGAGGTGCAAAACTTTGGCAAAGGTAGAATTAAAACAGCCTATAGTTGAGGAAATCAAAGAAAGTCTCAATGATGCAAAGACAGTTGTATTAGTTGATTACCGTGGACTTACTGTTGAACAGGATACTAAACTCCGTAAGACATTAAGAGAAGCAGGCGTAATCTACAAGGTATACAAGAATACAATGGTTAAGCTTGCGATTGATGGTACAGAATTTGATTCCATCAAGGATGATCTTGAAGGACCAACAGCAGTTGCAGTTTCAAAGACAGATGCAACAGCTGCAGCAAGAGTACTTGCTAAGTTCGCTAAGGAGAATCCTGCTCTTGAAATCAAGTCAGGTATCGTTGAGGGTACTTACTATGATGCTCAGGGTATTTCAAAGATAGCTACTATACCTTCAAGAGAAGAGCTTATCTCTAAGTTCCTTGGAAGTATTCAGTCACCTATCACAAACTTTGCTCGTGTTATTAAGCAGATTGCAGAGTCAAAAGAGGCATAAGCTTCTTAATATTAGAAGTAATTTTTAATCAGTAAAAAAAGAAAATAGTAATTTTGAAAAATTAGGAGGAAATTAAAATGACAACTCAGGAAATAATTGAAGTTATCAAAGGTTTATCAGTATTAGAGTTAAATGATTTAGTAAAGGCATGTGAGGAAGAGTTTGGTGTATCAGCAGCAGCCGGTGTTGTAGTTGCAGCAGCAGGCGCAGCAGATGGTGCAGCGGGCGGAGCAGAAGAGAAGGATTCATTCGATGTAGAGCTTACTGAGGTTGGTCCTAACAAGGTTAAGGTTATTAAGGTTGTTAGAGATTGTACAGGTCTTGGACTTAAGGAAGCTAAGGACGTTGTTGATGGCGCTCCTAAGGTACTTAAGGAAGGCGCTTCTAAGGAAGAGGCTGAGGACATCAAGACTAAGCTTGAGGCTGAAGGCGCAAAGGTTACACTTAAGTAATTTGTGTAATATATGACGGATAGCATATAAAAGAAAAACAGGTACTCGCAGAGCACGCGTTGCTTAACGCTCTGCTAAGCACCTGTTTTTGCTTTTATATGCTATCCTGTTTATCGTAAAAAGAAAAATGATATATGACAAATTATTAGATTTAATTGTATAGGAAAAAATGATTGACAGAGTGTTTTATTTGTGATAAAGTAATAAAATGTCATTATTATGGCAAGGTTTGCCATAAAATAAATTCAAGGGGTGAAATGTGTCTATGAAAAAGTACAGAATGCGTCCTGCAAAATCAGGAAGAGGAATGCGAATGAGCTTTTCTACCGAGAAAGAAGTATTGGATATGCCAAACCTCATAGAAGTACAGAAGGATTCATATCAATGGTTCTTAGATGAAGGCTTAAGAGAAGTTTTCAGAGATATTTCTCCGATATCAGACTACAATGGACAATTAAGCCTGGAATTCGTTGATTTCCAGCTTTGTAAGGATGATATCAAGTATTCCATTGAAGAGTGTAAGGAAAGAGATGCAACTTATGCAGCTCCACTCAAGGTGAATGTACGCCTTCGTTACAATGAAACAAGAGAGGTTGCTCAGTATGATATATTTATGGGTGATTTACCGCTTATGACCGAGACAGGTACATTTGTTATCAATGGAGCAGAAAGAGTAATAGTAAGCCAGTTGGTTCGTTCTCCTGGTATATATTACGCTATAGGACATGATAAGTTTGGTAAAACCTTATATTCATCAACAGTAATACCTAATCGTGGTGCATGGTTAGAGTATGAGACAGATACCAATGATGTATTTTCTGTTCGTGTTGATAGAACCAGAAAGGTACCTGTAACTGTACTTATCAGAGCACTTGGAAT
>JAFUGT010000015.1 GCA_017469275.1 Lachnospiraceae bacterium | reverse complement strand
GCAGCACGTCAGCACTTAATGAGTGAACTTGTTCACGAATTTAGTACTGCTACGTGATGCAACGCGAGCGCAAGCGGGTCCCTAAGCGATGATGAAAGTCACTGGAGCCGTTCACAATATCAAAAACGTATAAGAGTTTCGGCCACTACTTACTAAGGTAAACATTAATTCTATCTTCCGTATAGCTTTGCAGTCTCAAATAATCTTGCCTCAAGTTGAGGAGTCATATCCTCATATCTGAATCTCCATGCCCAGTTGCCCTCACCGACACCAGGAGTATTAAGTCTGGCCCATGAATCTAAGCAAAGGACATCCTGCATAGGTACAAGCGCCATATTGGCTACAGATGAGAAGCATGCACGAATAAGCGTCCAGCACACATCTCCACCGTCTGTATTGTAATATCTTCTAAGTTTATCCCTTGACTGCTCATAACACTTCTGGTACCAGCCAAGTGTAGTATCATTGTCGTGAGTTCCTGTATAGCATACACAATTTCTCACAAAGTTGTGAGGAAGGAAGCTGTTCTCATCCGGATTTTCAAAACCGAACTGCAATATCTTCATACCCGGAAGACCGAACTTATCTCGAAGATCGATTACCGACTGGTCTATCTGACCAAGATCCTCTGCAATAATCGGCATATGATAACCGAGTGTAGCCTCAAGATGTGTAAAGAAGTTGACTCCCGGCGCCTTCATCCATTTACCGTTGACGGCAGTCTCCTCTCCAAATGGTACCGCCCAATATTTATCAAATCCACGGAAGTGGTCAAGTCTTACAAAATCAGCAAGTTTTAACTGATGACGCAGTCTTGCTATCCACCACTCATAACCTGTCTTAGTGTGCTCGCTCCATTTATACAAAGGATTACCCCAAAGCTGTCCTGTCTCTGAGAAATAATCAGGCGGAACTCCGGCAACAGTCTTAGGATATCCCTTAGAATCCAAATCAAACAATTTCTTGTTGGCCCACACATCAACACTATCCCAAGCTACAAAGATAGGGATATCTCCAACAATTTTGATTCCCTTATTATTGGCATATTCCTTTAGTGCAAACCACTGTTTATGGAAAAGGAACTGAATAAATCTATAATACTCAACCTTGTCCTGCAGCTTCTCTATCCATTCTTTTTTCTGCTTTTCGGTAGGCTTCTTGATGGAATTTTCCCACATATACCATGGCATTCCCGAAAAATTATCCTTTGCAGCCATAAATAGCGCATAATCATCCAGCCATTCAGTATTATCCTTAAAGTTCTGATAAGCGCTGACAAACTCTTCGTCGGTAGAACATCCGTCATGGATGTCCTTATCCATATATCTCTCATAGGCCTTCTTGAGAAGTCCCGTCTTAAACTCTATAACTTTACCATATTCAACCTTTTGCGGATTCCACTGAGGCATTCCGTTAAAATCCTCATCCCACAAAAGTCCCTTTTCTCTTAATGGATCAATCGCAATAATAAGCGGCTGTCCCGCAAATGATGAGAAAGGCTGATAAGGTGAATCGCCAAATCCTGTATGTCCTAACGGCAAGACCTGCCAAAGATTAAGCCCTGATTTCTCCATAAAATCTACAAATGCATAAGCTCCCGGTCCCATATCACCTATTCCGTAATTGCCCGGAAATGATGTGGGATGTGCAAGGATACCGGCATACTTTTCATAATTCATTCCTAATGCTGAATTTTCTTCCATGATCGTATCTCCTCATCTCTTTGTGCTAATTATTCTCACGTCGACTTCGTCTCCACATTTTCATTCGCAAAAGTGTCGATTGTCATGCAAGCATGTCGCACCTTTGCTCATTTCTTACGTGAAATCACTCATAAATCAATATTATACTTGCAAACAGTTAAAAAATCAACATCTAATAATCAAAGAAGCGCAGGTACAAATCAATGTTATCCTGCGCTCTTATAATCATTCAAAAAATCAATCTCTATACTTGCTGAATACGTTACAAATCCAGGTCAACCGCATCATTTCTTCATGCGTTCAAGGAGTTTCGCTCTCTGCTCCTCAAATCCCGGTTTGCCGAGAAGTGCGAACATATTCTTCTTATAACTTTCAACACCCGGCTGGTTAAATGGATTGACTCCAAGTACATATCCTGAAACACCGCAGGCAAACTCAAAGAAATAGAAGAGCTCGCCGAGATTAAACTCTGACATATAAGGAAGTGTAATCATAAGGTTAGGAATCTCACCGTCAACGTGAGCAAGAACTGTACCGTTCATTGCCTGTTTGTTGATATAATCAACTGTTCTTCCTGCCAGATAATTTAATCCATCTAAATCGTCATCCTCGGCCTCCATAATAATCTTACGTCTTGGAGAACCTATATTGATAACTGTCTCAATATGATTCTTTGTACCATCCTGTATAAACTGTCCAAGTGAATGAAGATCTGTTGTGAAATCACAGGCTGTAGGATAAATACCTTTACCATCCTTACCCTCTGACTCGCCAAACAACTGCTTCCACCACTCACCGATATAGTGAACAGAAGGTGTATAGTTAGCAAGAATCTCCATTGTCTTGCCCTTTTCTCTTAAAATATTACGAAGTGCTGCATATTGAAGAGCATCGTTCTGCTCAAATTCTGCCTCTAAGCACATCTGTCTTGCTGAAGCGGCACCAACCATAAGCTGCTTGATATCTGCACCGCTTACTGCGATTGGAAGAAGACCAACTGCTGTAAGAACTGAGAAACGTCCTCCTACATCATCAGGAACTACAAATGTCTCGTATCCTTCTTCATCTGCAAGATGCTTAAGTGCACCCTTTTCTTTGTCTGTTGTTGCATATATTCTCTTAGCAGCCTCTTCCTTTCCATACTTGTCAATCAAGAGGTTCTTGAAAATACGAAATGCTATTGCAGGCTCAGTGGTTGTTCCTGACTTTGAAATGATATTAACAGAGAAATCTCTGTCACCAACCACCTCTAATAAATGCTCCAAATAAGTGGAACTTATATTGTTACCACAGAAATATATCTCAGGTGTGCCCTTTCTCATATCCTTGTCGATCACATTATAGAATGTGTGGCGAAGTGCCTCTATTGCTGCTCTCGCTCCAAGATAAGAACCACCTATACCAATGACAATGAGTATATCCGAATCATTCTGAATCTTCTTGGCACATGCCTTGATTCTTGAAAATTCTTCCCTGTCATAATTGATGGGAAGATCCAGCCATCCAAGGAAATCATTACCCTCTCCGGTCTTCTCAACCAAGGTCTTCTTAGCCTCCAAAACTCTGTCCTTCATTGCGGCAATCTCTTCTTCTGTTACCATGAACATAGCATTGCTATAATCAAAACTAATACTCTCTGCCATACTCTCGCTCTCCTTTGTCATACTTTAGCCGATAGCAAATCTTATAAGTATTAACTTATAAGAAAAGCCGACATCATTGGTTCAGTATTTGTTATAAAAATACGAACAGAAACTATTTTATCAAATGGTTTTATAAATATCAACAATTTATTTTATAAATATTACGACTTTTCATTTTATGACAAATATACTTCAGCATTTTAGTATTATTGACAAGGATTAGTCTTAAGTTCATACAGGCTTCCAAAGGAATATCCCTCTTTTTTTAACAGTTCTATCACCCTCCCGATAGCGTCATGATTCGCTTTTGAAACATTATGAATGAGGGGGATTGCACCGGGGTGATGATACTTGGAAAAATGTTCCACAACATGTTCTGCCGAGGGCTGATTGTTAACATCATAATCAAGATATGCCATCGACCAGAATATAGTGGTGTAGCCCAGATTCTTCGCCAGTCTTAATGTACGTTCGCTGTATTCTCCTTTCGGCGGTCTGAAGAAGAGATCCATATCATATCCGGTCGCTTCCTTCATATAGTTTTCACATTTAAGAATCTCTTCTTTTTGCTCGCTCACGGATTTAGAAGGCATAGATGGATGAGTGACTGTATGGTTACATACAAGGTGCCCCTCCTCTTTCATCCTTTTAACCAAATCTATATTATCCCTGATAAATGTCTGTGTCACGAAAAATGCAGCGGTAACATTTTCCCGTTTTAACACATTCAAAATGTCCGCTGTAAATCCGTTTTCATACCCGCAGTCAAAGGTTATGAACATTCTCTTTTCGCTGACAGGAACCGTATAATATGCGTCATATTGCACTATGTCAAAATCCTCCTGGCAGCCCGATTTCTCATGATTATCATTTCGCTTGAACCACCATGCACAGAGTTTATTATCAAATGCTTCATAGTCGGTTCCTGTAACCGTCTGCCTGTTTTCATGAGACATTCTCGAAAGCTCTAATGTATTATTTTCTTCAAGATTTTTCAACCACATATCTTCTGTAGTGCCTTCCTCAGCAGATACCTTTTCTCTATCTGCATTAGTGGTATTTGTGTTATCATTTCTGTTTTTCATATATAAGAATGTCAACAATCCAACCACCAAAAATATGCCGGCAATTCCTACTATGTATATTATTTTACCGTTGTCTGTTCTATTCAATAATTTGCCTCTCTCCTAGGAAAGAAAGCTTTGCACAAATTCCTCCAGCAATTCTATATCTGATTGTTCCTCGTGGGATACCGCCACCTCATCAGTGGCATTATCAATCTCTTTTTTTGCATCAATCTCCTTCTTTGCATCAATTTCTTTTATCAGGCGTTTCAGCATATCCATATCTTCTTCCATGGTGTTCTTCGCATTCGGATCACTTTCATTTTCACCTGACTGCTCTGAAACTTCATAGTCGGTATCATTTTTACCTTTCATATATGCATCTTCGACCATCTGATCTACATCATCCCACACATCTTTATCAACTGTTTTGTTAAGTCGATTTGACAGATAATTCTCAAGATAATCCACTAGCTGGACATGAATCTGTTGCTTTCTCGTTTTTATACTAAATATATGATAGAACATATATAAACATGCCAGAATTATTCCACCCGCAGCTAATATTTGAGCATAATAAATATCTGCCGCATTTACTGTATATCCATAATAACCACCGGCAACCATCGCTATCACTGTAATACCTGCTGATATAAATGGTAACCTTTCCCATGCATAATATGTAGCTCCCATGAATCTTAATTTCAACATATACTTGTCAACATAGGCATCCATATTGGTCACTTTAGAGTTCATTTCATACATAGCCTCAAACTGATTCTTAAGATTTATCATAACTTTCTTCTTTGTAGTCTTCATATTCGCAGAAGCTTTCACATATCCTTTTAAAGAAAGCATGACTATCCACTGTGTAAAAATACTCAATACGCCAAATGCCAATACTCCACTCATAAAATAATTACTTGTAATAAATTCTAATATCATATCGTTCCTTCCCTTTCATTTATCTGCTTACAAGTGTACTAAGGCTGTCCTTCAAACTCAAGGCAAGTCGGTCGTATTATTTCGCTTAGAATTACTATAAACATTTAATAATACAAATATTTATCTTATTTTCGACACTATTCATTGTTTGCATTTTTATATAAGTGTGGTATATTTATCATATACATTAATATGGAATGAACGTGTCTGTGTTGGAACTATATAATATGCACCAAAGAAATAAGTTAATAAGAGTTTCGCAGACACCTAATAATCTATAAACAAAGAGGGAAAATTCATGAAAAAGATAGTTCTCACAGGCGGCGGAACAGCCGGTCATGTCACACCTAATATTGCTCTTTTGCCAAGTCTTAAAGAGTCCGGGTATGAGGTTCATTATATAGGTTCATACAACGGTATAGAAAAGAAATTGATAGAAGATATAGGTATTCCGTATTACGGAATATCTTCAGGTAAATTACGAAGATATTTTGATCTAAAGAATTTCTCAGATCCCTTCCGGGTTATCAAAGGATTTGGAGAAGCTGACAGACTTATCAAAAAATTAAAACCTGATGTTGTTTTTTCCAAAGGTGGATTTGTGGCTGTGCCTGTTGTTTTAGCTGCAAAAAAGAACAAGATTCCTGCCATAATACACGAATCGGATATGACCCCCGGGCTTGCCAATAAGATATGTATACCATCAGCTACAAAGGTATGTTGTAATTTCAATGAGACCTTTGACCTTCTTCCTGAAGGAAAAGCAGTCCTTACAGGAACTCCCATCAGAAAAGAATTATTTGAAGGTAATAGAGAACGTGCCGCCAAGTTCTGCAATTTAAGCCCCGAAAAGCCAACTATATTGATTATAGGCGGAAGCAGCGGAAGTGTCGTGATCAACAATGCCGTTAGGGAGAGCCTCGATGACATCCTCGCAAAATATCAGGTTGTTCATTTATGTGGAAAAGGTCATCTCGATCAATCATTGACAACAAGAAACGGTTACGTTCAATTTGAATATATATCCAAAGAATTGCGTGATCTTTTTGCTCTTTGTGATCTTGTCATTTCAAGAGCCGGAGCAAATGCTATATGTGAATTATTAGCCCTTAAAAAACCGAACATTTTAATCCCTCTATCTAAGGCTGCCAGCAGAGGAGACCAGATACTCAATGCCAAATCATTTAAGAAGAACGGCTACAGCTATGTTATTGAGGAAGAGGAACTCTCCAAGACATCCCTCATTAATGCAATCCGAGATGTTATGGTTCACAAAGGCGAATACATCAAAGCTATGGAAGAAAGCAAAATGTCAGATTCAGTCGGCACGATAATGGAGCTTATTAATCAGGCGGCAAATTCCAAAATTTAATCTGTTATGCATGTGCGCCGCAAGTCGCACCGCACATATAAATAAGACACTATGCAATGCATAGTGTCTTATTTGTTAATATTCAATATTGATATTTATATAATTACTCTTCCTGAATACCACTGCTAAGTTGTGTAACAATCATCTTAAGAACTTCCTTATTCTGCTCAACATGCTTACCATCCTTAATATTCATCTCTGTTCCATCAAGGAAAGGAATTACCTCGACCTTCGTTCCATCAATATGGAACTCAAATTTAACTGAAGCAGATGTATATAGCTTCTCACCATAATCTTTAACATCCTTCATGTTAACGCTGGCACCGTTACCACGATATACAACCATCTCAGTGCCTGCCGCCTCATCTTTCTCATATACCCAGCAGCTCATTCCGGTATTCTTCTCTAATGCCTGCTGATAGGTCACTCCCTCAAGTCCCTTAATATTAACATCAAGATTCTTAACCTGCTCTATTCTAAGCTTAGCCTCTACGTCCACAACCGGCTGAACAAATGACTTGATAAAATTATGAGGATATTCCGGAACAATCATATATATTCCATATCCAACACCACATATTATCACTATAGCAAGCAACACTTTCAAAATCTGTTTCATAACTTTTTCCTCCTAAATAAATTCTCCTCTTAACTTAAACAAACACCTTATACTTAAAACAATTCCTTTTCCAGTTGAAACAAAAACTCTTCAAGCATCTTCATACGCTTATCAAATTCCAACCTTGCAGCCTCAGTCTTACATCTTCGTATCTTCGGCTTATTTCCCTTATAATACTCTTTAATCCTGTAATAGGCCTTCTTATAATTGGCGCCTTCCTCACACGCGGTCGCCATGGAATCCCACAACACACTCACAGCACCAACCTCATCAAGAAGATCCGCATCCATAACCACCTGACATTCCAGCGATAACTCCTCTGTAGTATCCTTGTCCTCATGTATACGAATAATCTCACCTATTCTTCCTATCTTGGCAGGATCTATTCCTATGCTGTCAAGATAATCAACTGCTATCTCGGCTCCTACTTCTCCATGCTCACGACCTTCTTCCCAGCCCACATCATGGAGCAATGCCGCCAACGCAATTATCTCTAAATCGCCCCCAACTTTGGCTTGTAGTTTGATTGCCCAGCGATACACCCTCATAGTATGCTCAAAGCGATCGCGGAACGGATAATTAGGCGGTCTGCCATTAACAGCAATCTTTTTCTTAACAAACTCAATCACATTTGCATAGTTCATGCTATTAACTCCCATTCCTACATTTCATTAGAATATATAATCAAAACTTATTGTAACACTATTTTCAAAATTATTCTACCCATAAATAAAAAAACATTAAAAAATCCGTGCGACCTGCTTTGAATCCGCTTTCAATCTGTTACCACAGCAGTTAACTCAGTCAGGCACCCTTGCGGCACATGAAAGATCCTACTTAGTGCTGCTTCGTTCCCGACCTGACACGGTTCATAGGTTTCCATTGCGCAAGACCCGCACGTCAACGCCACTTACTGTGGGCAGCATTAAATGCAAAACCCGAGGCAGACCATCACCCCTGCTATAGCAACAGGTACAGGGCAGTGCTAATGCCCCGGCTGCACGGAAAGATCTGGCAATATATTAATTAACAAATCTTCGTTAGTATACAAGAAACCGCCTATTCTGTCAACCTTGGGTTTCTCCTCATTATATAATACATCAGGATATTTACTGATTATTTTTTCTTTCTGATTTTATTTCCATTCTCAGATTCTTAAAAAAATCCGACAACATGGAAGAACAATCCTCTTCCAAAACACCATTTACAAATTCAACCTGATGATTGAATTCCTTTATCTGAAACATATTAAGTATCGACCCAGCGCACCCCGCCTTTTTATTCATTGCCCCTACCACGACTTTGGGGATTCTTGCCTGCACTATAGCACCTGCACACATCTGGCACGGTTCTAACGTAATATACATTGTGCAATCCTCAAGTCTCCAATCCCCGACTTTCTTTGAAGCCTTTTCAATGGCTATCAATTCTGCGTGAGCTAAAGTTGTCTTTTTGGCATTTCTCTTATTATATCCTCTGGCTATAATAACACCATTTTGTACTATCACACATCCGATAGGAACATCACCATTTTGTACGGCTTTTCTTGCCTGCTTTATAGCCGCCCTCATATATTTTTCATCATTATCCATTGTATATCTCCGTTAATTTATGCTATGATTATATAGTATACATCAAATTGATATTTTGCAAGGAGAAAATCATGTCCTTTATTGTTAACACAAACCGTCTTATTCTTAAAGTAGAAAATGCCAGTATTGCTTCAAAAGCTCTTGAATTTTATAAAGAAAACAGGCAATATTTCGAAGCTTTTGAACCGACCAGAACAGATGCTTTTTATACTATAGAATTTCAAGAGGCTGCCGCAAAATACGAATATGACGAGACTGTGAAAGGACATTCTCTGCGTTATTACATTTATCTGAAAAATAATCCCGATAAAATCATCGGAAGCATAAACTTTTTCCGTATCAGACCTATGCCCTTTTCCTCTGCATCCATCGGATATAAATTTCACCATGACTACTGGGGAAACGGGTATGCACTTGAAAGTTGTCAGGCTGCAATTTCAATAATGTTTTCCGACTATAATATACACCGTATCGTGGCAAAGGTTTCACCGGACAACACTCCTTCAATTCACCTGTTAGAACGCATGGGATTTACCTATGAAGGAATAGAATACAAAAGTGTAAATGTAGCCGGCAAATTCAGAGATCATCTCAGATATTCACTTATCAATAACGATCACCATGTATAGATAATTCCACAATCCAGTAACCAAACTGACCGGTCTTGACTCCGGTTTTTTTGACCGGTATAAATTGGTCGAACCCAAACATACCTGCAAGATATTTTTCCCTGTTATTATACACTCCGGGCACTCCCAGCACTGCATGTTTTTTCCCGTCTCCGAATCTCATCCTTCCTAACATCAGGTATTGATATGTATAAAAGCCGTGGGAAAGAAAACTGTTAGAGCCCAATTTCCAATTACTTATATCTAATTTACCGATATCTTTTGGGTTTATTCTTACACAGTCAAACAATTCCTCGGCGCCACCCATCGACAGTTTTGGGTAGACTTGTAACATTTCATCAAAAGAATCTGTTTGCGTATCATTTATTTTTACATTCTCTGCCGTTATTTTTTGTGCTTTATTATCTGCAACTTCCTTTTCAGCCTTCTCTTTATCAGTTCTTATCCCTTCATCTACATTGAAATCTTTTATATGACTACTAATCTCAACTGATAAATCTTTATTTTCTTTTTTTGAACCGCCAATCTTCTCATCAGCCGATTCTTCTTTTTCAAAAATCAAATCATATGAACTTCTGTCTCTATCATTAAAATCACCCAGATAATAGTCATTTACATTATATAAAACTATCACTCCGTCAAATGTATAGAGGTCACGCCCGGTATTAAACAATCTTTTCCAGGATGTCTTTGTCTGTAAGGTAAGCACCCCGTTATGACGGTATACCTCACAAATTTTAACCGCAGATAAATTGTCCCCTGTCTCATGATAAAAATAAAGAACAGGATTCTCACCATGCATCCCTGAAGACTCCTGTATATTAATTGTTATCTTAACATTGTCTCCACGAACCTCCATCTTAAGAAATCCTGCTGTAGCTCCAACATTCCCATTATGATATTGGTAAAAATATGTAACATTTCTCTTATAATTTCCCACTTGTCCCACACGCTCCTTCTACGCATATTATCTGTCTATAATTGTATGCGAGAGGATGATGAAATATTCTAAATAAATATACCTTTTTCTTCTGTCTATTTTTTAAACCTCACTCCAGTATCGCCTTTGCCATATTCATAGCTTCCTCCTCCGTTAACGAAGAATCTTGTTTCATGTAGTTAGCTGTCAATTTCTTAATACTTAGTTCTATTCCTTCTTTTCTTCCTTCCTCTCTCCCCTGCCTAAGAAGCGTCGCTCTGTCATGCTCATAATCCTCTCTTGCCTGACACTGCATTCTGATCTTCTCATCTTCTGTCAACTTTCTTAGTGTCACTACCGTATCCGCTATATATTCATTCTTCTCTGCCAGCATCCTGATCTCCTCCCATGTGGTAGCCTTGAAAAGCTTTGCCCACTCATAAAGCTCTTCCGGCTCCTTAGTTACAGAATC
>JAFUGT010000117.1 GCA_017469275.1 Lachnospiraceae bacterium | reverse complement strand
AGACGTGCCGCGGACGCATAGATAACTTTGGGGGATACTTAGAAACTCTTTTTTCGTACAAACAGTCATACAAATAAAACTTTATACCATATACCACACTGACACACACTTATAAGCCAAACGTTAAGCGCCAACAACGTATAAGAGTTTCGCTCACTATACTTAGCCATGCCGATACCTTCGCAGCAAAGCTGCTCGGTGTCGCGGCGTTCGCCGTATGCAGACTAATGTATAAATGCTCTTATGCGAGCAAGCTCTCACTGAGCATTATACATAGTCTGCGCATGGCTCACTTTAACGCGCAAACAATAATTTAACAATAGAAAAAGGAGAACAAAATGCAACCTTCAATTGCAATAGTAAATGACTTATCAGGTTTCGGAAGATGTTCCCTGACCGTATCCCTGCCTATAATATCTGCCATGGGCATATCCTGCGGTGTTGTACCGACTGCCATATTATCAAATCAGACGGAATATCCGGAATACACACTTTTAGATTTCACGCCCTATATGGAAGATTATCTTAATAAATGGAAAAAAATGAACTTTAAATTTGATGGAATATATACCGGTTTTCTAAGTTCGGTAACGCAGATATCCATAATAAAGAAAATGATCACAGACTTTTCATTTTCAAAAATCATTGTCGATCCTGTGATGGGCGATCATGGAGTTATATATGATTCATACACTGATGAATTATGCGACGGTATGAGAGAATTGGTTAGCCATTCAACAATTGCTACTCCTAATCTTACAGAACTTTGCATTTTGACAGAAAGAAAATACCATGAAGGAATAAATGCAGATGAGATAAGGGAAATGTGTAAGGAACTCACCGATAATGGAGCTAAGGAAATTGTTGTAACAGGTCTTGAAAAGGACGAAATGCTGGGAAATGCAATATATGATAAGAAGAGCGACTATTTTGAGATAATATATGATAGAAAAATCCTGCCCCTAAGACCCGGGACAGGAGACGTATTTGCATCCATAATTGCAGGCAACAGTATTCATAACATCGGACTACGTGAATCAGTAATCCAGGCTATGCATTTCATATGCACATGTCTCGAAAGATCATCTGAACTCAACATTCCGATAAATGACGGAGTATGCTTTGAAGAATATATGTATCTGCTTCACAGAAATTAACCGCAGATAAATTGAATACCACAAATTTTAATAATTATAAAATTTTACAAGGGAAATCGCTGCTTCCTCATGTTCGGGTACGTCACAGAGTCAAACTGCTTTTGTGCAGGCATAAAGCAGCTTGGACTTTTGACACTTATATCATTATATTACTTCCTGTGCTCCAGATAGTAATCTGCATACTCCTGAGATATCATATGTCCCTTCACAAGATTGGCTAAAGTTACGCTGTACTCTCTCTCCGGCATCTCTGCATATGTCATCTCACCGAGAATTTTCTCTACCGCATCCTTATATTCTGTTATGCTGTACACCCTGTCTTTATATAGAATATTGGCGGCATACACACGTTTAAAATATCCATTGAGTTTTTCCGAAGTCGTAATCTTATCCTCCGGCATGAAATTTAAATATAACAGATCCATGACCTGCGCTATACTTCTGTTAGTTATACAAATATCCGGATAAATCGTATAAAGATTCTTAACTTTAAGAGGATCATTCTTAACCTTGGACGAGCTGTAATCCGGCAGATATGAAGAAAATGTACTTGTTATAAGATTCTCGTTATGAAAAGCCACATATTCTTTGGTTCTGTCAACTTTCATCCCCGGTCTGTATCCCACATTATGAATCATATCTCTTGATATGCTTATTTTTCTGGGTTCCTTCTCTAACAACAAAATGAACACTTTGCTATGAACTCTCCATATAAATGCAGGGCATTCACGAATACCATAAGTCTTGGAATGATCTATCAATATAGGTCTGTGATCCTTTCGTACCCTGTATTTTTTCTTAATCTTTTTCATGACTTGTTCGTTATAATGTGAAAATCTATCAGCATCCGTATGTTCATTCTCTTTTTTATTATCTTTCTGCTGTTTATCACTCTTGTCATCTTCTTTTAATTTCTCTGCTTTTTCTTTATGTGTGGAATCATTTTTCTTATTATTTTCATTATGATTTGAACTACTGATAACGCCATTTTTTTTGACAGAAACAGACTTAACACTATCTTTGGCTCCCTCTTTGCCGACCTCTGCAACAAAGTCATCATCCACCAGAGTAAATGTCTGAGAAATGATCAAAGCAACAACTCCACATAACATTCCGACAATAAAAATACCTATCTTGCCAGTCAGTCCCGATACTACTATAAGTACAACACCCAGTATTATAAAAAATATTACACTTCCTATGCATTTTCTGGTTTCACTGTCGCCATATCGTAGTGTATTCCAAATACGTCCCATAGTTCTTCCCCGCCTTACTCGAATTCAATAATTATTGTATCACATCATCCATAACCCCATGTGTATTTATGAAAATGTGTTTCATACAGACATGATATTCATATGCATATAATAACACATTTTGTCATATAATGCCATATCGCACTTCTATATCCACTCTTACTATCATACATTTATATAAAACAATAACTTGAGGTATTTATGACCGAATCATCTTACGACTCCATAAATTACATGAAATATCTCACTCTTTTCCTATTACTCCTTGTCTTTTTATATGGAGCCACTCATTTCCCGGCCACCACAGGAACAATGACGGTTTCACAGATGACCTATTCAGAATTACCTATATATTGCGTAGATACTGACGAACCTGTTCTCTCCCTTACTTTTGACAGTGCGTGGGGAACCGAGGACTTAGACGATATATTATCAATTCTTGATAAGCACAAAGCGAAGGCGGTATTTTTTGTCACCGGCGACTGGGCTAAGAAAAATCCTGATGCTATCAGAAAAATTGACAACGCAGGTCACGAGATTGGTAATCACGGTGATAATCACAAACATATGCCGGCTCTTTCAAAAGAAGAAATTGCAGCAGAAATTCAAGGATGTCACAATGCCGTATACGAGATAACCGGTAAAGATATGTCTTTATTTCGTGCCCCCTACAGTGACTGGAATGACACGGTCGTTGATGTTGCTCATATGATGGGCTATTCGGCAATCAACCAATCTGTTGACAGTCTTGACTGGAAAGACTATGGGGTAAGCGCAATTGTAAAACAGGTATGCGAAAACAAAAACCTGGATAAAGGAAGTATTATCCTACTTCACAACGGTTCAAAATATACAAGGGACGCATTAGACACGACGCTTACCAATTTGGAGCAGGCAGGTTATCATTTTGTACCTTTATCAGAATTGATATATACATCGGATTATTATATAGATCATACCGGAAAACAATTTTTGAAAAACAAAAATAATGAATAATCAGATATTCTTTTTCACATACTACAATTGATGTATAACTATCTTTTCTCAAAGAAAAATATTATCAATCATTAGAGTAAATATTATTTTTCTTTGAACATTTACGTCATATATTATGTGTGAAAAGGAGAATGAGCATGAAGAAATTCAAACATTTTCTCACCCTGTCCATAGTATGTGCATTTTTTGCAATTTCATTGACAGGATGTGGAACCAAGAAAACCGATTCAACAAGCGGCAATAATAATACTGACAAAAACGATCTTTCCGAAGATATATCCGATGCAGCAGAAAATGCAGCGGATGATGTCAAAGATGCCGGTGAAGACGCTGTCGATGCAACCAAAGATGTGGCAGAAGGTATCGGGAACGCCACTGATGACCTGTTAGGTGACGGTGGTTTTGATAATTATAATGACGCCCATGACTACTTCTTAGATACTATGAGCTCATATCACTCAGATGCGAAATTTGAGCTTAGAGATGAAGATAAAGAACTAAATGATTATCAGGAAGGTTCTAAGGGCTATCACTTCTATCTATACGATACAAGCAAAAATGAGAAGGGCGATCGTTTCGGAGAGTTCTTTGTCGATGCAACATCAGGAAGAATTTATCAAAAAGGTTCGGACAACAGTATATCTGAATACCCTGTAACCTCCACAAAAGTGAGTCTTAACAGGGATTCCGTCACCAAAAGAGCGGGAAACATCAAAAACCGCTAATGCATTATAAAGAACAAAAATATAAATAATACCATCTTATTAAAAGGAACGGCTGCTTAAATGTGCCGTTCCTTTTTCATTACTTAAACTTATCCAGATATAATATATTGAGATCAACGTCACCGTTTATTCCCGGTATCCTGCCGGTATTCGCCTGCTGCCACATATAATACTCTCCGGCATAGGCTGTAGATGCGGTATAATTGGCCAGCCATACCGGATGTCCTTTCTCATTAGTCCAAACATTTTCAAGAAAATTCCTGCTACTGTAAAGACAAGCCTCATAACCATATGCCTGAACAGTATTGCAAAAAGCTTCAAAACAATTATTGATATCATGCAGATTCATGGCATATTTGGGGAAATGACTAAAATCCTCCCAGTCATAGGCAATAGGGAAATCCAATTCTGCACCGTCCAATGCATCCATCATATATTTTACGTTACTCTCGACCTGCTCTATACTGTTTTCCTCAGCGTGCCAGTATATTCCAACCTTAAGACCTGCCGCTTTTGCATTATCTATATTGGTCTTGAAATATTTATCAACATACTGGCTTCCGTCATCAAATCCACCGATTCTGATGATAACAAAATCACAACCTGCATTTTTGACCTTTGTAAAATCAATATCTTCCTGCCATCTGGAAACATCGATACCCAGGGAAGTATTATCATTCTTATATGTCGATATAAATGTCTCAAAATCTTCTTTGGGCTTTTCTTCCGAAGAAGTGTATTCTGTGACCACATTCACTACCATCCTGGCATTAGTCGTATGACCTGCCTTATCAGTCAAGGTAAGTGACAAAGGATAGGAGCCTGTTGCAGACGTATCAACCTCTCCATCCACTTCCAATTCAGGAAGTTTATCAACATCATCTGCAAATCCCACATAATCAAGTATATAAAACGGAGAGCCCTGCTTAATCTGAAGTGTCTCCGGAAGAACAAGGAAAATCGGTGCCGATACATCATCCTCTGTTGTCAGTTCTTTAATCTCCTCCGTAGTAATCTCCTGCGTTGTAGCCTCTGTTGTAGCTTCCGTCGTCGTCACCTCGGTCGTAGCTTCCGATGTTGCTTTTGCCCTGTCAGCCGCAATTATAGCAGCCATATCTTCCGTATCACTTGTCTGTTCTTCAGTAGAAGCAGTCAATTGATTCGAAAACATATCTTTGACACCTTTAGTTATGAACACCACAAGTCCCGCCATAACTATTAATCCGATAACGTAAAAAATAATATTTTTCTTATTATCATTATTCATATTTTCATTCTTTCCATAACCATAAATTTATTATCTTTTTATAATCTTATATTTACTATTTTACAAAAGATTTTTGATTATTATGCAATCATCCGCCCACATACTTATCCCTGCCGGAAAGTCTTGCCATAGCTCTTGCAAGAGATGCTGTGGAGATATGATATTCCATTATACTCTGTTTCTGAGATAACTGCTCCATAGCGCGTTCCTTAGCTTCTTTTGCCCGGAAAGCATCTATTTCCTCCGGTCGTTCACAGGAATATACGAATACATCAACCTGATTATGGTCACATTTTAATATTCCATCTGAAGTTATCGCTATATGCTCTTTACCATCAGGCGTCTTGTATTTGAGTTCTCCTATCTCTACAGCAGTTGTCATACTTTCATGATTAGCCATAATTCCCATTTTACCATCGGCACTTGGAAATACAAGCATCTCACACTCTCCATCATAGAATACTCTGTCGCATGCCATAATTTTCAAATTAAATGTACTCATATCAGTCACTCTTTCCTATAACTTAGACGCTTTCTCTTTCACATCTTCGATAGTTCCAACATTGAAGAATGCCGCTTCCGGATACTCATCCATTTCTCCGGAAAGTATTGCCTTAAAGCCCTTAATAGTCTCCTCTATAGGTACGAATTCTCCCGGAACTCCTGTGAAATTCTCAGCCACATGGAAGGGCTGTGACAGGAAACGCTGCATCTTTCGGGCACGATATACGGTCTGTTTATCCTCATCAGAAAGTTCTTCCATACCGAGAATCGCAATAATATCCTGAAGTTCTTTATATTTCTGTAATGCCTCCTGAACACTTCTTGCCACCTGGTAATGCTCCTCTCCAACCACATCAGGTTCAAGAATTCTTGATGTTGACTCAAGGGGATCAACCGCAGGATATATACCCTGCTCTACAATCTTACGTGAAAGCACTGTGGTAGCATCCAAGTGAGAAAATGTTGTAGCAGGGGCAGGATCAGTCAAATCATCTGCCGGTACATAAACTGCCTGAACTGAAGTTACCGAACCAAGTGTTGTAGATGCAATTCTTTCCTGTAACTCACCAAGATCATTGGCAAGAGTTGGTTGATAACCAACGGCTGAAGGCATACGGCCTAGCAATGCTGAAACCTCGGAACCTGCCTGTACAAAACGGAATATGTTATCGATAAATAAAAGAACATCACGGTTCTTCACATCACGGAAATACTCTGCCATGGTAAGTCCCGTCTCCGCCACACGCATACGAGCTCCGGGCGGCTCATTCATCTGTCCGAACACTAAGGCCGTTTTTTCCAAAACTCCTGATTCCTTCATCTCAACCCAAAGGTCATTACCCTCACGGGAACGCTCGCCAACACCGGTAAATATAGAATATCCACCACTCTCAGTTGCTATATTTCTTATAAGCTCCTGAATAAGAACCGTCTTACCGACTCCGGCACCACCAAAAAGACCTATCTTACCACCTTTTGCATAAGGTGCTAACAAATCTATCACCTTGATACCCGTCTCTAGCATTTCCACCACAGGACTCTGGTCCGAAAATGCAGGCGGTTCTCTATGAATACACCAATGTTCTGCACCATCAAGACTACCTTTATCATCAAGAGGCTCACCGAGAACATTGAATAGTCTTCCCAATGTTTCCTCTCCTACGGGAACCATAATTCCCGAACCGGTTGCAGTTACTTCCATATCACGATGAAGCCCCTCTGAAGCGCCGAGCATTATGCATCTCACAATACTGTCACCTATATGCTGGGAAACCTCCATCACGAATTTCTTCTCGCCGTTCATAACATAGAGTGCATCCTTGATAGCAGGAAGATTACCTTTTTCAAATTCTACATCTACCACAGGTCCGGAAACCTGTACTATCTTACCCTTAATCTCCATCTCGTGAAATCTCACCTTTCTATTATTAAATACTCTAGGTAATTGCCTAATTCTGTATTAATGCCTTCCTTTGTGCCTTGGCTTTCTCTTTCTTCTTTTTGAGTGCCTTTGCACCACCGATAACTTCTGTTATCTCCTGAGTAATAGCCGCTTGTCTTACACGGTTAAATTCAATAGACAGATCATGCAGCATAGCTTCTGCGTTATCTGTAGCCGACTGCATAGCCATCATTCTTGCATTTTCTTCACTGGCAGTCGCCTCCACCAGCACACCGTACAGGAAGCCGGTCACATAGTTATATGCCACATTTTCGATAACATTTTCAGGAGACGGATGAATCAGATATTCATCATCCTTAACTACATTATCTCCAAGCTGCTCTAACATATCCTTCTTAAGAAATTCCTTTGTCTTAAGTGGAAGTATCTGAGCCACCTCGACCTCTTCCTTCATACTGTTGACCATTCTGGTATATACAACCTCGACGCTATCTATCTCTTCATTCTTATATAGCTCCACCATGATTTCCGTTATCACTCTTGCCCTGTGAATTGAAGGATTACTTACTGAAAATAAAAAATTCTCCTCCACCTTATATCCGAGACTTGAAAAATAATGTCTTCCCACTTCACCAATCACGAAAAGTCTGTAATCATTACGCTTTTTCAGACGCTCAAGAGTCTCCTTTAACACGTTATGATTATATGCTCCTGCCATTCCCTTATCACCGGTTACGACAATTATTGCTTTCTTCTTGACCTTTTCTGATTTGTCCTCACTTCGGTTATCAAAGTAAATGTGCTCGATATCCGGAAAATGCAATAAAATCTCTGTAATCTGTTTTTGAAGACCATAGAAATACGGCTCTGTATTTTCCAGTTTACTTCTCGCCTTACGAAGTTTCATTGATGACATCATATACATAGCCTTCGTAATCTTCATGGTGTCCTTAATACTTTTTATTCTGTTGGAAATTTCCTTCGCACTTGCCATGCGTCAGACCTCCCCTTTTTTTATTTCCTTAATCTTTTCTATCAATACCGGTATTTCATCAAACACAACATCCACTATAATATTCCAATTTGTATCATCATAATCATATATATGATAAAGTATATCAGAATTAAATCTTCAACTTCTTGCCTTGAATTCCTCACAGGCCTTTACAATTGCGCTTCTTGTCTCATCTGTCAGATCCTTAGATGCCTCCAGCTCTCCAATAATCTCTATATGCTCCTCTGACATGTACTTCAACAGATCAATACGGAACTGTCTTATCTTTGGAATAGGAACATCGGAGAAAATGTGGGCATTAGCCGCAACCAATGTAATTACCTGTTGCGCCATTGAAAATGGATTACCAAGTGGCTGTTTTAATAACTCCATAAGTGCACGTCCATGTGCAAGCTGCTTCTTGGTGTTATCATCAAGGTCAGATGAGAACTGGGTAAACACCTCCATCTCACGATATTGTGCAAGATCGATACGCACACTACCGGCGGCTTTCTTCATCGCCTTTGTCTGAGCCGCACCACCCACACGGGATACGGAAAGACCTACATTTACAGCAGGACGCTGACCTGCATTGAACAGTTCACTTTCAAGATAAATCTGACCATCTGTTATAGAAATAACATTAGTCGGAATATATGCAGATACATCTCCCGCCTGTGTCTCTATAATCGGAAGCGCCGTAATGGAACCACCACCCGCCTCCGGTGTAAGTCTTGATGAACGCTCAAGTAATCTTGAATGGAGATAAAATACATCTCCGGGATATGCCTCACGTCCGGGCGACCTTTCAAGCAACAATGAGATTGCGCGGTAAGCTACCGCGTGCTTAGAAAGATCATCATAGATTATGAGTACATCTTTGCCCTGATACATGAAATACTCGGCAAGCGCCGTTCCTGCATAAGGAGCAATATATTGAAGAGGCGCCGGATCTGCTGCTGTTGCGGCAACAATTATTGTATATTGTAATGCATCATGTTTCTTAAGAGTATTAACCAATTTCGCTACGGTAGAAGCTTTCTGACCGATAGCAACATATATACATATTACATCTTTACCCTTTTGGTTAAGTATCGTATCCATGGCAATTGATGTCTTACCTGTCTGACGATCGCCGATTATAAGTTCACGCTGACCACGACCTATCGGAAACATGGAATCAATTGAAAGAATACCTGTCTCCATGGGAACTGCAACAGAAAGTCTGTCAACAATACCCGGTGCCGGATTCTCAATGGGACGGTATCCATCCGCCTCAATCTCTCCTGCTCCGTCAATAGGTGAACCTAACGCATCTATAATTCTTCCAAGGAATGCATCTCCAACAGGTGTACCTGCCATTTTACCTGTACGAACCACATGACTTCCCTCGAATATCTCTGTGTCTCTTCCAAACAAAATGATACCGATTTCATCGCGACGTACATCCTGTACCATTCCCTTTACACCGCAATCAAATATAACAATCTCTCCATAACAGGAATGATTAATCCCTTCCACGGTAACAATACCGTCACCCACAAATGTGACTGTACCTATCTCTCTTGTCTTTGCCTCTAACTCAAATTCTTCAATGCTTGCCCGAAGTATAGACACAATATTCTGAGAAGAAAGATTCTGTCCCGTCTTCGTTACCACATCGTTGATACGATTGGTGAGCTGTGCGATACGTCCCTGTTCACTCCAGTCATACTCTTTAGCTCCTAAGCGAAGAATGAATCCGCTCTTTAATGAGGCATCCTCTATTAAATTGATATCGACCTCGCCCGTATCCGATTCTGCAAAACCTTGATTCTTATATTCTTTTCTGACAAAATTCTTAATTCCTTCAAGTTGGGAATCCGAGGGTTTGGTAACATAAAGAAGTTCTGCCTCCATAATCACTTAACCTCACCTGCTTTGCCCAAAAATTCGTCATAGAGAGAAGAATCTATCTCTGCACCGCTTTTGCTTCCAACAATCTTTGTTGCAGCATCCACCACCATATCGGCAATATCCTTCTCCGCACTTTTAATAATCTTATCCTTTTCAGCATTCGCCTCAGAAACAATCTTTTCGGAAACCTTAAAGGCCTCTTCTCTGGCATCACTGATAATCTTTCTTCCCTTCTCATCTGCCTCTTTTCTGGCAGCCGCAACCTCGCGCCTTTTTTCTTCCTCGATTTCTGCAAGGGAATTATTATACTGATCTTTAAGTTTATCTGCCTCTTCCTGCTTCTTAGCCGCCTCATTAAACTGTGCCTCTGCTTCTTCCTGACGCTTGGCAATTATCGCCAATATAGGTTTGAAGAACAAAAGCTTTACAGCTATGAACAGCACAAGAAGATTAACAATTATCTCAATTATATTAAATGCATCTATTTTCAGCATGCTATATACCTGTCCTTCCTAATTATTCAGTATTACACCTTTCAGATTATGAAAAATACCTGATATTCACCTCATAACTGCGTAAGTGTATCTTGCGTTATCTCTAATATAAATCACTTCAGCATAATAATAACCATCAAAGCGATAACGAAACAGTATATAGCGGTTGCCTCTGCAAGAGCACAACCAAGAATAAGAGTTGTACGTATATCTCCTGATGCTTCCGGCTGTCTCGCAACTGCCTCTGTTGCTTTTCCGGTTGCAATACCAATACCAAGACCTGCTCCAAGTGCACCACATACTGCGATTCCTGCTCCAACTGCTAATAAATTCATAACTTTTCTCCTTTTCCGCTTTCTATTTTTTAAGTTTAATATATTCAGACACTATCATTAATTATCCGAATATTTATAATAAATCTGTGAAGACCTCTGTCAGTTGCATTCAAAATATGTCTTATTCGATAGCCTCACTTATATACAACGATGTAAGAAATACAAACACATACGCCTGCAATAGTCCATCAAAAATATCAAAATAACATGAGAACACCGCCGGCACAATGACCGGAACAACAAGTTTTAACATTTCCATAATAACAAACGCACCAAGTACATTACCGAAAAGTCGCATACATAATGACATCGGTCTTGTTATAATATCCAGAATATTAAATGGTGCCATAATCGCTAACGGCTCAATGAACTTGTGAAGCCACCTCTTGATTCCGAGATGATATAGTCCCGCGCCTTCAACCAGTAAAATACTCATTAGTGCCAACGCAATGGTAACATTAAGATCCTTTGTCGGAGGCTTAAAACCAAATAGACCTATGGTATTAGCAACACCAATATATAAAAGGATTGTTGTTAAATACGGAACATATGCCTCGCCTTCTTCTCCGATCATTTTCTTTACCATATCCATTAGTTTTGTAACAATGAGTTCAGCGATTGCCTGCCGCTTGCTGATGTTATGAACCTTGAGATTCCTTGTAAAAAATATGGATAATAATATTAATATCAATGATATTATCCAGGTAACAACTACTGACTCATAAACATCTATCCCGCCGGCAACTGGAATAGTAAATGCTGTTTCGCAATTAAGCTCTTCCACCAATCTGCCTGCCAAGTTTCCCAAAAAACCATCTCCTTTGTCTTATAATTTACAGTCTGTAATACCCGAATACTGTATTTATATTTATAATAGTCTCTATGGAATTGTACCCCTTTTCAATTAGAAAGTAAAGCCAATTTCAAGTTTTTTGACTATCTTTATACGTCTATGACCTGTCTTTCTTCTTTTGTAATAATGTGTTCATATCAAGCTTATTTTTCTCTTCGTTATTGATATCACCTCTCCTTGTTTTATTTTTCTTACTAACTGATTTCGCATCTGCACTTGACATATCTTTATCATTCTCCTTATAATCTGCTCCTTTATCAGTTTGGTTCCCGTTAACAACACCATTTTTACCGGCTTTATCGTCATTCTTTTTATCCGCTCTATTATCTTCTTTTATGCCTGTTTTACCATCATTTTCTTCTTCGGTTTTAGCATCTTTCTTTTTACCTGACTTTTTAATGCCGTTCCTCCGGTTAATTACTTTTCTAACACCGGTCATACACCTTAATGCGCTCTCTCGGATACCTCCCGCAACATCAAGAGAAAACCTTCTGATAATAATATCAAACAGGAATAGTCCCATAGAAAGAATAATCAAAAAGACTGTAAGAGGAATCTTACTGTTGACCTTTTTTGCATTTACTTTCCAAACATCATCTTCTAATGATATAATTTCTCCGCCTGCCTGTTTCACAAAGCGATCCAATTCGCCAACGCTATCAGAAAACCGATACTCCGGAGAGTATTGATTTGCATATGCAGTATTATAATTTTTAACAATTGTTTCGCCATTTTTCTTACGGATATTAAAATTATATATTCCGATTTCATCCGAGTCGATATCAGCCTCGTAACTTCCGGGCTTTACAGGATCTAACTGTATCTCCTTAGTCTCTCCATCTTCACCGGAAACAACTGCGTTTATAACCGTATTCT
>JAFUGT010000116.1 GCA_017469275.1 Lachnospiraceae bacterium | reverse complement strand
GGTCCAAGAGAAGGTTCACGAAGAGCAATGGATGCTTTCTTCCCCATTTTGCCAAGTGCTTGACCAAGACCTACTGTAATCGTAGTCTTTCCTTCGCCTGCCGGAGTTGGATTAATGGCTGTTACTAAAATCAACTTACCATCCTTGTTATTCTCTACTTTCTTGATCAGATCATCGGAAAGTTTTGCTTTGTACTTTCCATATAACTCTAAATCATCAGCCTCTATATCAAGACTTTTTGCAACCTCGGTAATAGGCAGCATAACTGCTTCCTGTGCAATCTCAATATCCGTTTTCATATATTACTCCCTCCTTAATTAAGAAAAATATCGAATTCTTAAAACGCTTATAACTATCTTATATAATGCGATAATAAATTGTTGATTATTATTGAATCTTATTATCAATATATTTATCTAAAATATATCTCTAAAAATATTCATCTACATACTCTTCAAACTCAGTTTCACTCATAAGTACTTCTCTTGGTTTTGTTCCGACTTCAGGCCCCACAACACCGGCTTCTGATAACTGATCCATAATACGTGCCGCCCTGTTAAAACCAATCTTAAACATTCTCTGAAGCATACCGATGGATGCCTTATTCTTTTCTATAATGAATTTACCGGCCTGTACAAAGTATTCGTCTCTGTCATTGGCAGAACCACCATCTCCGGAGGTGCCTGCAGCACCCGAAGCACCACTTGAGGTTATCTTATTAGTCATTTCTTCACTGTAAGTTGTCTCCCCATTATTGGCTTTTAAGAATTCAACAACATTTACAACCTCATCATCCGATATATACGCTCCCTGCACTCTCAAAGGCTTCGGATACATTGTCGGATAGAACAGCATATCTCCATTTCCGAGAAGTTTCTCTGCTCCGACTGTATCGATAATAGTTCTGGAATCTATTCCTGAAGAAACCGAAAGAGCAATTCTCGAAGGTACATTTGCTTTGATAAGTCCGGTAACAACATCTACGGATGGTCGTTGTGTTGCTATAACCAGATGTATTCCTGCTGCACGCGCAAGCTGTGCCAGACGTACAATCGCTTCCTCAACTTCAGCCTTTGCAACCATCATAAGATCTGCCAGCTCGTCTACAATAATGACTATCTGAGGCATCTTCTCTACAGTCACTTCTTCTATATCGCCGGATTTCATCAGTTCTTCAACCTTCTCGTTATATCCCTGAATATTTCTTACGTTACATTCCGAGAATTTCTGATATCTGTCAGTCATCTCTGCAACCGCCCAGTTAAGTGCTCCCGCAGCCTTCTTTGGATCGGTCACAACCGGCGTAAGTAAATGAGGTATACCGTTATATACCTTCAACTCAACCTGCTTCGGATCCACAAGAATAAGTTTAACTTCATCCGGACGGGCTTTATATAATATACTCATTATGAGTGTGTTTGTGCATACCGATTTACCTGACCCTGTTGCACCGGCAATAAGCAGATGCGGCATCTTTGCGATATCCTCTACCACAACATTGCCTTCAATATCTTTTCCCACAGCAAATGCTATCTTTGATGGATGCTTAATAAACTTCTCTGTATCTATGAGTTCTCTGAAACCTACCCCTGAGCGCTTTCCATTAGGAATCTCGATACCAACTGCGGATTTACCGGGGATTGGAGCTTCAATTCGAATACTCTGTGCGGCAAGATTCATCATAATATCATCAGCCAGTCCGGTTATCTTGCTTACTTTAACTCCCTGTTCCGGCACCATCTCGTATCTTGTGACCGACGGTCCACAACTATAGTTGGTCATGGTAACATTTACACCAAAACTCTTAAGTACTTCCTGTAGTTTTACCGCATTCTCTCTCACAGTGTCATCCCGCATATTATTGCTTGATTTACCGGGTTTTAATAATTCTAATGGCGGGAATTTGTATTCAGAATCAGAACTTCCCACCTCTTTGGCAGACATACTCTCAACTTCCTTGGCGGTCTTATTCTCCATATTCATAACCGCTTCTTTTTCGGAAAATGTAAGAGTTCCTCCGAGAGAATCAGTTTGCGTTACACTATTATCTTCTTTATTGTTACTTAAATCTTTAACTGAGTCAATCACCTTACCGGTAACTTCTCCGCCCATAGCATTTCTCTTAACTGACGTGCGTTTTTTCTTTGTTAAAGTCTCATCCGTTAATGAGGAACTACTGTTCATATCCTCTGCTTTAGGCATTGAAACATCATCATAAGCATCATAGCCTTCCGGAAACAATACAGTGCTGCCTGTTGTCTCATTAACCGCTTCCTTCTTGTCTGAATTATCCTCCTCCGGAAGTACAAGCGGTACAATATTGGGGGTTGATTTTTTCTTGCCGGATGCTGATATAACGGTATGCTTGTCAACCTCATTAATCTCAAAAGAATCCATATTCTCACCGGGTAGATTAACGGGTATATCCATTGTTATCTCATGAACCTCTTCACCTGTCGGAATTGTATTCACAACCGGATCACTGACAATTGCAGATGTATCTGTAGGCAGTACGGATATACTCTCTAATATATTACCCTTTTTACCGTTACTATCGCCAATTTCAACCGCAGTTAAAGTCTTATCAGAATCTTCTTTTTTCTTATTCTTAGTTTTCTTAGTATTTCTTAACGTTTTGTGTTCTTCTTCGTAGTATTCCTCGTCAAATTCGGTAACATAATTATCATCCTCCGAACCAATTACATCACCGGTTATACTACGTATCACTTCAATAAGAGAAACCTCTGTAAAAAGTACAATACATATTATGATTGCAAGAACTATAATAATATATGTACCAACTTTACCAACCGCTTTGTTAAGTATAAATGCAATACTTCCGCAGATAATACCTCCACCTGAATGATCTTTGAAACCATTGCCGAATAACAATTTGATATTATATTTGTCCGGAATTCCCTCTATCATCTGAGCAAACATTCCAAATCCAATCAAAACAATGAATCCAAATACGACCTTAGAAACAGCCCGCGGTTTAAATTCATTGACATAAAGGAAAAATGCCGAGAACAAAATTGCAATGGGAATAACATACTGTATTGCACCAAAGAGACCAAAAAAGAAATCACTTACCTTAGTTACTGCACCGCACAAGCCAAAATCAGCAAGTTCTAATATAAGCATTACCGCACCGATAACCCATACTGCAATCTCACCGCCTAAAAATACTTCTTCTTCTATTTCTTCGTTTTGCTTAGATGCTTTTGTATTCTTAACCCCGGAATTACCTGACATAGACCTGCTGCTCTTAGCAGTTGATGACTTCTTTGAATTGGTTCTTGTACCATTTTTTGAATTAGCCGTAGCTCCTGCTTTTGAACCCGATCTGCTTCCGGATGACTTCGCTGCCTGACTACCTTTAGCCAAATTATTACCTCCCTCACTTCTGTTATAACTAACATGAAGTATCACTAATAAACAACAATATTTTGTAGTTTTCTTTAATTCAAACCACAATTATCTATATATTACTATGTTTTTTATCATTTATCAAGCGGTAAAGACAAGAAAATGCATCTCCTATGCCCCCAACTTCATCTATAAGACCACATTTAACAGCCTCACTGCCGACCAGAACCGTACCTACGTCCTTAGTCAACTGTGTCGTATTGAACATTAACTGTTTTAAATCCTTCATATTAATATTAGAATGGTCGCAGGTAAATGTAAGTATCCTATCCTGCATTTTATCGATATATTCGTAATTATGCTTTACACCCAATACAGTTCCATTCATACGAATAGGATGAACCACCATGGTCGCAGTGGGAACTATATAAGAATGATCACCGCAAACAGATAAAGGAACACCGATAGAATGTCCACCGCCTAACAGTAAAGTAACTACCGGGACTGTAAGAGACGCTATCATTTCAGCTATTGCAAGACCGGCCTCCACATCACCGCCAACAGTGTTTAACAGAACAATCATACCATCAACAGTTTTGCTCTCCTCAACTCTGGCAAGCTGCGGAAGTACATGTTCATACTTTGTAGTTTTGGTGGTCGGACCCAGACATTCATGCCCCTCTATTTCACCAATAATATTCAGCAGGTGTATATGATACCCATACGGATTATCGTTAAGATTTGTCTGACCGTTCTCTCTTATTTCATCAATTGTGTAGCTTTCTGCCTCTTTTGCAGCTACATTTTTGTCTTCGTTTTCCATACTTAAACTCCTTTATATAAATTAAGGTTTAGTGCAGTAAGTGTATTTTGACGGACGCTTGAGATTATTAATTATGTGTGAGGCTTCCTTAAGGGTTGTGCCATATATGTGTCTGTAATATTTATTTTTATATGTAGCTCCAATCCGTTCTGTGATTGTAAGGAAGTGCGATAGATTTATCATTGTTACCGGGGTCGGGTCGAATGCGACTTCCTTGTCGCTTCG
>JAFUGT010000115.1 GCA_017469275.1 Lachnospiraceae bacterium | reverse complement strand
CCTTAGCCGAACTGCCCTCTCCTATTATCTCCAGTTCATCTTCACCTAAATCTGTATCTGATATTACATAGTGAACTATATTTGACCAGAGCATGGGATAGTTATCCCATTTGGCAAATGCTGCCGTCCACTCATTGGTCGCATCACTGTTCCATGCCACCGTTCTTCCGAGACCACACTGCCAGGTTGAAAGAATAGGATCTTTTCTTGATGATTCTAATATAACATCTGACCTGTCCTTAGGTGACGAAGCTATATATCCAAGAAGTGCCGGACATCCTTCATCCATAACCTGGTTAAGTATCTCGTTATTGCTTGTCACCACCGGATAAAACTCTTCATTAATAAGATAATCATTAGTTGAAAGATATACTTCCTTCGCAAATATTCTTGGAATGGAATTGTTAATATCGGTATAATAGAATCTGCCTCCACATTTATCGGCTACCATTTGCAGCATATTCTTATCGGAGTCACTACCTACTGCCACTGTGGAAACTGTAATTCCGGCTTCATTAATCTTTTTAAGCAACACATCATACTCTCTGAACTCATCCTGTCCATCTGTGAGAAGGATTATATGTTTTATCTTTGCATCACTTTTAAGCATCTTTGCGTAGGCTTCCTCTAATGCAGGATAAATACTTGTTCCGCCGCCTTCACCAATTGTTCTGATCTTATCGGTTATATCATCAGTATCCCCCACTACAGAGACAGGCACGACCCAATTATATTTATCATCAAAGGCTAGCACTCCAGCCTCATCTGTCTTTCTTAATTCATTTACTCCTGAAATAGCAGCCTGTTTTGCCAGATCAAGACTTGTAACAGAAGAATCATCCTCTGCAGGAGTGGTCATGCTTCCCGATTGATCGATTACCATTGTCATAGCCATCTTCGGGATTTCCTTCTCCCCTTCGATATCCATCTTAACCGGTAGTATCTCTTCAAGTTCAGTATCTCTGTAGCTTCCCAAAGCGAAACTATTATCTCCGCCTATACATATATAACCGCCGGAATAATCTTTGACGTACGCTTCCAATGTAGCGGGAAATCCTTTTCTGAGGTCATCATAATGAACATCTACGGTAATCACAGCTTTATAGGTGTTAAGTTGCGAAAGAGATACAGGCACACCGTTTCCCGTAACCTTGTCATATCCAATATTAGCTGCAGTTAAAATCTTCTCAAGTTCCTCAGTATTACCCGGCTTACCCTCAACAATCAGAACTTTTGGCCTTGCCTCTATCTGAGAAAATGTAACATATGTATTATTAACTGCAATAGTATCTTTATCGGGTTCAATTACCACTTTATACCCGGCAATACTTCCCTCCTCACCCACATCTTCAAAAACAAACTGATTGCTGCCTTTGGTAAGATGTATTTCCTTCTGCCCTTTAGATACTCTTCCGGAATATAATGACAACAGTGCGTCAGTCTCGATATTCGACTTAATCGAAACTGATATATTATAGTGATCCCCAACATGAATCACAGAAGGGGTATCAAGTCCGTCAATATACACCTCATCACTTTCTGAAACGGTATCTTTAAGAGACACAACCGATAACTCAACATCATTATTCTTTATATTAGAAGTGGCGAGACTCATACTTCCTTCATTCTCGCAACCATCCGTTATCAGTACAAGTCTCTTTGTCACACCGTCATGAAACATCGTGCAGGCTGAGGTAACTCCGCTTTCAATATTAGTGGCGGTTGTCACCGGTTTCGCAGAAAAACCAAAAAACTCTTTGCTGTTTGACACAAACTGTTCTACAGAAGTATTCTTTCCAAACAGCACAATCCCTGCGTAATTCTTCTTTGGCATAATAGACATATTATGTTCTATATACTTTTCAACCTCAGTTAAATTTCCGGACATACTGTCAGACACATCCACAAGAAAAATAGTTTCGACCTTTCTCTGTCTCCTTGTTATCGATATCCCCGAAATTGCCAAAACAATGAGCAGCAGCAACAAGGCTCTCACTACAAGAAACTGTTTCTTTTTGTTTGAGTGCACTTGCAGATGATAAATGATCCATTCAATTATAAGTATAACAATAGCAATTATCAGGAGAATATTTCTTATTGCTCTTCCACCTGTTTTCGTCTTATCAAGAACTCCATCAGTTTTGACATTCTCCATCGGGATAACATCGGATTCGTCAACAGGAAAATTATGTATCTGAGTCATATTCTCATTGCCGGTAATAAGATATTCCGTAAGTTGAGACATGAAAATCGGGAATTCCGTCTGTAAAGCCAGATCTGTAGCATGAATATCAAAACCCAAAACACTCACACGGTGATCACCTATTAAACCGTAATAGCCCACAACATTTCCATCATCTGTCGAAATAATCGTATGTGTTCCCTCCGGTGCCTCATAAGCAAATGCCTTAGTGACACCAAAAGAATAATTGTCGACATACTCTGTTATATCACTCTTCTCAAAATAGAGCATTTGATCAGTAATACTTAAAGAACTTTTACCGAACTCTTTATTTGAAGAAGCATCTTGTTCATCTTCTCCTACCAGACCAAGCGTCTTAAAGGGTACTGAATCATAACCCACAAACAAAAAAGCTGCATTCTCAGATAATCCTGAAATATCTATATCTTTAGGTATTTCAACTCCATCAAAAACATATAGTTTAAATTCGTCTGCTTCACTAAGCACACTTACGCTATCTGCTTTATATACCTCAGTCCCTTCCATTAATGATAATGCTTTTTCCATGAATACATTGCCTTCAGAGACAAGAAGTATATCTCCATTATTGCCGGATGTAATCGCAACACTTGCAATATTATCTGCAGTTAAAGAATCCTTTTCGGATATCTCAGCCCGAAGAACCGCTGCACCGCCAACACTTTTTCCCCCACCGTCCGACACATTCTCCGGTTTCGGGATTTCAGAAAAGTATATCGTTTCACTCTTTCCCGCATCAACTGTCACAGTCTGTACATCAGCAATATCATTTTCAAGATAAAGGCTGACATCAGAGGTGGCGGATTTTTGACCGTGATTAGTCACCTTACATAGAGCCTCAACAGATGCATCTTCCTTCAGGGCATAATTCACATAGTCAACGGTCAGGTTCTCCTCTTTACTGTATATGCTTTCAACCGCAAGGGAAATCTTATTATTACTCTTCTTCCAGCTCGCGTAGTCAAATTCCGAATCCGTATAACAGACAACATCTACATTTTCCAGATTAGATATTAATGAGCCCACTATACCTGTTGCCAAATCTAAATTACCTGATACCTCCTCTGTCTTAAGAGTACCAAGTCTCCTCTTGGCAGTATATTTATCCTGTCCCTGATATAATATTTCCGCCTCATCATCACAGGTCACTATTGTAATCATACCGGAATCATTTACACCATCTATATAACTTTTTGCCTTGGATATAGCTTCATCGAGACGTGTCCTGTCCCCATTATATAAAGTCTCCATACTGGCACTGGTGTCTATAACAATAACTGTATTGCGCTTTAAAAGTCCACCATTTCTTATGATTGGAGCCATAAGAGCAAGAATCAAAATGAGCATGGCAAGTATCTGGAGATACATAAGGATATTGTTCTTCAACTTTTCAAATGGAGTCTTTGCCTCAAGATTTTTATAAATCTCACGCCATAGCAAAGTTGACGAAAAAGGTTGATCCTTCACTCTCTGTTTTAAAAGATATAATATAATGATCACCGGAATTAAAATCAGAAAAGCCAGTGGCCACATGTTCAAAAATGTCATTTTTTTCTCCTTATATCAATCGATATTTTAGGTAATTGCGACCTATCAATTAATGTTAATACAATTGTTACTACACACTTGCAAGAATACCCATAAAACTCGAAAGTATCACTGTCACCAAGTCTTCATCCGACACCACACTCACATAATGTACCCCGTATTTTCTTGAAAGCCTTGAAAGTTCTTCCTTCATATCATCAAGACATTTGTGATAATTCCTTATTGCCGCATTAGACATTGTTATCTTAACCCGTTCATTCGTCTCCATGTCTAATATATTGAGTGTACCCTCATAATCAACATCAATTTCCTCCCTCGCAAGCACTTGTATAAGCACTACTGCCTGTTTGCGACTCACCAGATATTTGATTGCATTTTCCACACCTGACGGATCAAGAAAATCACTGACTATAATTGACACTCCGCCTCTTGGAATCGTACAGGTTTGTATACATCTGTTTATATGGGTGTCACCGGAAAATGTTATTCTTTCCAAATCTTTCAGCAAATGTGAAAAAGCCGCACCTCCTGATACACCCTTACCCTTTACGAGCTGTTCACCTCTCATCTCATTGATAAACACCCTGTCTAAATTGTTCATAATAATATATGAAAATGCTGCAGTAAGCCGCAACGCCATGACAGATTTTTTCTTTTCTCCAAACTCCATTGAACTGCTTGTATCAATAAAAAATCGAAACAGACCTTCTTTCTCCTCCATAAACTGCTTGATGTAAAGTTTGTCCGTTCTGCCATAGGCATTCCAATCTATTCGCCTTATATCGTCTCCAAGCATATATTCACGAAAATCAGAAAACTCCACAGAACTACCCTTGGCACTTGACTTTCTGCTACCACTCATACCTTGATTAAGGCGCATATTAAGAGACATTTTAACCGTATTCAATTTATCAAAAAAATCATGATCAAATAATCCTTCATTCATAGCTGTCACCATTACGTTCCACACAAATTTATTCTTCGGTTATTATGTTGCAGCAACATTTATAATAACTATCATTTTGCATATTGCAGACTTTACTTATGATTGCACATTTTCTAATATTTCGGTAATCACGTTGTCCGCATTTATCCCATCGGAAACAGCTTCAAAATTAAGGGCTAATCTGTGTCGCAGTGATGGATACGCAACAAATTTGATATCCTCAAAAGCGACATTATAACGTCCTTCCATAAAGGCTCTGGCTTTAGCTGTCTTAACAATAGCCTGAGCTGCTCGCGGACTTGCACCAACCTCCACATATTTCTTAGTAATCTCCGGCGAAGAATTATTTTCAGGATGTGTTGCAACCACAATCGACATGGCATAATCCATAACCGCATCCGCAATCGGCATATCACGTATAACAGTCCTTATTGAAAGAATATCCTCCCCCGTCATAACTGGTTTTATGTCAACCTTTTCATTAGTAACTGTTATATTCATTATCTGCTTAAGTTCTTCTTTGGTCGGAAAATCTACTAATAGTTTGAAAATGAATCTGTCTAACTGCGCCTCCGGGAGTGGATAGGTTCCTTCATTCTCTATTGGATTCTGGGTAGCCAGTACCATAAATGGTGCCGGCAATTCATATGTTGTCTTACCTACTGTCACGGTTTTTTCCTGCATAGCTTCAAGAAGAGCCGACTGCGTCTTCGGTGTGGCACGGTTTATCTCATCACCTAGTACAATATTGGCAAATACAGGTCCCGGTTCAAATTGAAACACATTATTGCCATCCTGTTTGATAATAAGATTGGTACCTGTAACATCCGCAGGCATAAGATCGGGAGTAAACTGAATACGGGAAAATGTGGTTGACATAACTTTGGATATAGTTTTTACAAGTTCAGTTTTACCAAGTCCCGGAACACCCTCTAAAAGGACATTGCCATCGGCAAGTATCGCAAGTATTACCTGTCTTATTATTTCACGCTGACCGATTATTCCTTTCCCAATTTCTTCTTCACAAGCTTTGACCTTAGTTATCATTTCCTGTATCATTTTCTCGTCCATATTATAATCTCCTACTATTATATTGTCATAGTCATTCTTTACCTTTTCTATAGGTTAGACTATGCTATTTTAAGATACTGTGGATTGGTTCATTCCTCCTACCACTTGATGGTTTATACGAGGCTCCAACCACAGTCTCTTTGTTCATTTG
>JAFUGT010000114.1 GCA_017469275.1 Lachnospiraceae bacterium | reverse complement strand
CGAATGCGACTTCCTTGTCGCTTCGACCCTAAAACAACATCCATGTTGTTTTACCCCTAAGTTATCTATGCACTTCCTAACAATCAAGACGAACGTCTAAGGAATGCAACATCTAAAAATAAATATTACAGACACACATATGACACAACCTTTAAGGAAGCCTCACACATAATTAATAATCTCAAGCGTCCGTCAAAAGACACTTACTGCAATAAACATTAATTTATAAAAATACTTGGCGTATATAATCCTTAACCCTGTCTTGTATGGACCGGGAGGGCACCCGCGCACTGATTGCCGTAATAGTCGCTTCCACCATAAGTTCCTCTGCCTTTTTTCTATCTATGCCTCGAGTCTGCATATAGAAGAGCATATCATCGGATAGTTTTCCGATAGTCGCCGCATGTCGCCCCTCCACCTCCTCTTCTTCACCAAGAATAAGTGGAATTGTCTTATTAACAATATCATCTCCAAAAAGAAGAACATCCTCCTGTTCGTCTCCTGACGCTCCCCTACAACCGGCTCGAAAATCCACTGTACCTCTGAAGGTCTTCTTAGCATTTCCAATTAGGGCTTCCGAAAATTTCATTACCCCATTTGATTTTTTACCCCAAAACACATCATTGTAATTGATGTCACACACAGTTTCAGGTAATCCTATATATCCATAGTTCACTTTGAAATCACTCCTGTAACCCATCTGAGCTTCATTCAAGCCGTCATACACATTTCCGGCCCCCAGTTCCAATTTGGTTACTTCAAAAGAAGAATCCGATTCAGAAAATCCTCCTATATCATCAAAGAAAGTAAAACCTTTATCAAGCATCTGCACCTTGATAAGATGAACCTTTGCATTCTTCTCAAGATACACCCTTGTCTGATTGCCAACAAAGCCTGCATAATTCTTATCTGCATTTAAGTCATCAGTTGTGTAGTACATAATAAATGTGCTTTCAGAGCCTTCTTTAGCATGGATAAATGTATTGGTGAGCACATTATCCTCATCGTTAAAATTATAGTGAAGAAGTATGGGATTATCCGAATGATAAGCGTTTTCCACAGTATAGATGTCAGCACCTGTCTTTGTTAATTCCATTAGTTTATCCACATCAGCACCCATACCCGTTGCAAAATTCTGACGATTATACATGGGATACTTGCCGGCAACCACTAATTCTTTGGGGTTACTGATTCCAAGTTCAGCAAACAATTCTAACAATTCACCGACATTAACATCTCTCTTTAATTTAATTCCATCCGGCAATTCGCAATCATCAATCAGGAAATCAGAACCATTATTTTTAAAATCAATATCAATATCCATTGGTGCAGAATTCAACTTCAATGAATTCATGGTCAGTACCGGAAGATTATTAACTCTGGCATTCATTTTCATTTCAGCCACCCTCCATCTCAAGTTTGATAAGATTGTTCATTTCAGCAGCATATTCCAAAGGCAATTCCTTGCTCACAGGGCTGGCAAATCCACTGACTATCATCGCCCTCGCTTCAGCTTCGGTTATACCTCGACTCATAAGATAGAATACCGCCTCGTCACTTATTCTTCCTATCTTTGCCTCATGTCCCACATCTGCCTTATCTGTTCTCATTTCGATTGCCGGAACAGTATCGGAACGGGAGATTGAGTCAAGCATAAGAGAGCCGCAGTTAACTGACGCCTTTGCGCCTTCCGCATTCCTGCCAATCACAACCGAACTCCTGTAGGTACTTATACCGCCACTTTTACAGATTGATTTGGTGTCAATAAAGGAAGATGTTCTTCGTCCTAAATGAATCATTTTTGCACCGGTATCAAGATTTTGCCCTTTACCTGCAAAGGTCACTCCGGTAAATTCCGCATGGGAGCCATCACCCTTAAGCACAGAAGTAGGATAGAGATAGGATTCATGTGAGCCAAATGAACCCGAAATCCACTCAACGGTTCCTCCCTCCTCCACCAGCGCTCTCTTGGTGTTCAGGTTATACATATTTTTTGACCAGTTCTCTATTGTAGAGTATCTTAAATGAGCATTTTTACCTACAAATAATTCAACACACCCCGCATGAAGATTTGCGACATTATACTTAGGCGCAGAACACCCCTCAATAAAATGAAGATCAGCTTCATCATCCACAATAATCAAAGTATGCTCAAACTGTCCTGCACCTTTTGCATTTAATCTGAAATATGATTGCAGTGGAATATCGACCTTGACTCCCTTAGGGACATAGACAAATGACCCACCGGACCATACTGCCCCATGAAGCGCCGCAAACTTGTGATCTGTCGGTGGTACCAGTTTCATAAAATGTTCCCTTACCATATCCGCATATTCACCTGTTAGCGCACTTTCCATATCGGTGTAAATGACACCATCTGCAATTACATTTTCTTTCACATTATGATATACAAGTTCTGAGTCATATTGTGCTCCCACTCCGGCGAGAGCCTCTCTCTCAGCCTGAGGTATTCCCAATTTTTCAAAGGCATTCTTGATATCATCAGGTACTTCATTCCAATCATTCTTCATATCTGACTTATGTCTTACATATGTGACGATTCTATCCATATCAAGCCCATCTATCGGCGGACCCCAATCCGGAACTTCTATTTCTTTATATATTTCAAGGGATTTCAATCTGAATTCTCTCATCCATTGGGGATCTTTTTTTTCTCTGGAAATCTCCTCGATAATTTCAGGCGTCAAGCCCTCATCAACCTTATAGAAATCCTCTTCCCGTTCCTCATCCTTGAAATCGTACAATTCACGATTGACATCATCCGGCAAAACAGCATTTTTGTCCTTCTCAATATCAATCGGAGTATCCTTTCTCATTTCCATAACATATCATCCTGTCTTTTTCTATAAATTTGTTCAAAACCATTCTTATTGACTGTTTTAGTAATAGTGTATCATCAAGAGATATATCATCCGTCCTCTCTATAAATACGCCTCAAATCCGTTCTCATTTATCTCCCCTACAAGAGACGCATCACCTGTCTTTACAATCCGCCCCTTTACTATCACATGTGTGTAGTCCACATTAAGAGACTCAAGAATCTTAGTACTGTGGGTAATGATCAGCAGAGCACCATCTTCACGTTTTTGATATTCCTCTATTCCCTTTGACACATTCTTGACTGCATCAACATCAAGTCCAGAATCTGTCTCATCCAAAATTGCAAGTTTGGGATTTAACATTAAAAGCTGTAATATCTCCGCCTTCTTTTTCTCTCCGCCTGAAAAACCTACATTGAGATCTCTCTCCGCATATGCCGGATCCATACCTAAAAGCTCCATCGTCTCGCTAAGCTCCTTGTTAAATTTGAGAACCCTTATAGCTTTTCCTGTATTCTGTCTTATTGCATTACGTATAAATGATTCCAAAGAAAGACCGGGAACCTCAAGAGGATTTTGGAACGACATGAACAAACCGCGATTGGCACGCTTGTCCGCCGATTCACCGATAAGTTCTTCTCCTTCAAAACTTATGCTTCCTGATTCCACTTTATAGACAGGATTGCCCATAAGAACATTGCCAAGAGTTGATTTACCTGCGCCGTTAGGTCCCATGAGAACATGAGTCTCCCCTTTTTTGATATTCAGATTAATATCATTTAGTATCATTTCTCCGTCCACACTGGCGGATAAATTGTTAATTGAAAGTAAAATATCTGACATAATCGTTACCTTTCTGATGAATGTATTATTGATAATTTATGAATACTATATGCATCATTGAAAATGCATTAATACAACATAAATTATTGAAAATGCTTGAATGATATTCCATTCTATATTACATATTGGTCTGTATATAACTCCCGCTGCCAATCCAACATATCTGCAAGAGTAATTCCCTCAAGCACATCATTAAGGGCCATGTCCAATCTTCCCCAAAGTCTGTAATTCGCACAGGTCGCTTTGTTCGGACATGGTGGACTGTTCTTTCCGTAGCAGTCAGTAGGAGCCATATCATTTTCAACAGCCTTGATGATCTGTCCTACCGTATAATCTTTGGGTTCATATCTTAAGGTATAGCCACCGTTTTTTCCTCTTACACTGTTAACAAGTGAAGCCCGCATCAATCCTGAAACTATCTGCTCAAGATACTTTTCGGAAATATCCTGACGCTTGGCTATATCTTTAAGTCTTACCATTTCTCCTGTATTATATGTGGCAAGATCCAGCATTAATTTGAGAGCATTCTTGCCCCTGGTTGAAATAATCATAGTTCCTCCTTCATGCTTTTTATATTGGATATAACCCAATATGCATATTATCATACTATGTTAGTAGGTATTTGTAAAGCACTTTTTTATTTATTTTAATTATAATCAACAGTCTGTCTATTTACTTAACTGATTTCTCAGTTTGTAATAGCCCGTATTCCCTTTTCAAGCGGGGCATAGATCAAAAGAACTATTACTGCTGCGACCGTTACCTGAATAATATTACCGGGAACTGATTTCACAGCTGCTGCAATTCCGCTTCCAAAAACAAAACTTTCAAATATAAAGTATCCTGTCACCTTGATGATCAAAGCAAAAATCATAGACAGGATTTTTATAGTTACACCCTTTTTGTTCACATTTACGGCCCCAACCACAAAACCCATAAGTCCACAGGTAATGACCGTACATGGCGCCCATGCTACCCATCCGCTCATAATATCAAACAACCCCATACCGATAGCGCCGGCAATGGCACCTGTTCTTCTTCCGTACATAATGGCAGCTATAAAAAGTGGTACATTACCCAGATGAATCAGTCCACCCGCACCACCAAAGCTTGGAATCTTTATATTAACAAATGCCGTAAATAATAGAGTTAATGCAACAAACATAGCATCTGTTGTTATATGCCTTGTAGCCGAACCATTCGATACAATATCAGTATTTCGATGAGTTTTTATTCTTTCCATATTATGACACCTCTTCTTCGTGAATTATGAATTCTCTTTTCAAATAGTGATAGACGAATAGCGTATCAAGTAATTATTATTAACACTATTCGTCATTTACAATCACATATTATCATATATATCTTCGGTAAATGTCAAGCTTCCTTTATAACCCGCATATGTTCTGTTAAAAATAAGTCTCTCATTCATCGGAAATGCGGCAAGAATGAATTGTATGTCTTTTTCCAATGCGATTTCTCTTTCGTTACTGCTCCCAAGGAGAAGTGTAATCTCTTTTTCTTCATTTCTGATAGCTTCATTTATCTCATACTGATCTGTGAGAAATAGTACCTTAGGCGGAACCGCATACTCAAGATTATTAATCTCCGCTATTATTCTCTCTTTATCCTCAGGTCTGAATATCGGTTCAGAAACTATAACAAGCACAGGTGTAAAACTGTAATCATTAGCCAGATATCTGGTTATTCCAACCGCATTATTGGCATCAGCTACAACCGCAAATCTTTTCCATGATACGACCCCTATTGCCTGTGCCAGATAAGAATAAACATAATCTTCTTCCTCTTTAATTACCTTTTCAACTAATGTTTTATCGAGTCCTAATTTTTCTGCTACAGTTCTTACAAACTTAGTGGTATCTGTCGCACCTATAAACAAGCCCGGAATTCTGATACTTGGAACTTTAAACTTTTCTTCAAACTTCTTTGCCGGACCCTTAAACAGCCATGGATTAATGATAATATTAAGAGCCGCCCCTGAGCATTTTCTGATAGTATCTATTCCCTGATGCTTTGTAAAAAAAGTATTGACCTTAAGTCCAAGCCTTGACAATATTCTGTCGACTTCTTCTAATGCACCGCTCCAGAAAGGATCATGATATGGAACAATCCCAAAAATATTCACCAGCTTTTCGTCTTTTTCAACATTATCCTCTATCACCTTATCAATCAGTGTGTTCCATATAATTTCGTATCCGAGATTACTATCACCTGCAAAACCCGGAGTATCTATGGGATATACCGGATATCCTTTCTCTGAAAATTCACCTGTAACACTTTCTATATCATCGCCTATTATTCCCGCCGTACATCCCGTAAGTACAAAATATGCGTCGGCATCAATAATTTCAATTGCCCCCTGTATAGTAGTCCTTAATTTGTCAGTACCACCAAAGACTACCTCCCTTTCAAGCATATTTGTAGAAGGAAGAGATACACTGCTTACAAAACAGGAACTCTTGTGTCCCGACTGCCCCTGATCAGCAGCTGTCGTCTGCATGCAGCATCCCGGTCCGGAATGATATATAGGACATACTCTGTCAATTGCACCAAGTACTGAATTAATTCCCGCCAGCACGCAACCGCCTTTGGGGTTTTCCATAATCTGAGACATATTATCCTCCAATCACTTATCTGTAATATATTTAAAAGCATCCTCTTCATACCACGAATCCTTATACGGAAGTTTTACATGCGCTGGCAGTTTTTTATTAAATCCCGGATTTTGCAACTGATCCGCTATTTTATTACCGAGAAACAACAGACCATCATATCCCATTGTGGGGCGTTTACCATCAAGTACATGAGTTGTTGGTATCCCAAGTTTTGCAGCCCAATCCGGCACTCCAATAAAAGCGTCGGGCTTCAACTTATTGATCAGATTAACCTGCTCAAACGGCTGCATATTGGCTATATCCACAACAAAATCCTTATGAATTTCGTTAAGATATTCTATATCCACCTGAGCATCCTCGTCGTAGGTAGGTGTTTCAAGCCCTACAAGCTCCATTCCAAAATCATCTATAAGTGCGGCAGCCGCAAATGATCTTCCCGTTCCACCACATATAAATACCCTTGTTCCCTGCAACCTTTTTCGCAACTTTGCCACCAACGGTTCAATCCGCTCATGCTCGGCATTTATTATCCTCTCCACTTCCTCTTCCTTGTGGAGCACTTTGGCGATTCCGCGGTACCATTTATCCGTATTACGTATACCGATTGGCATAACCGTATGAGAATATGGTATCTCGTAATCCTCCCACAAGGTCTTCATAAACTCATCAGCAAAAACCTTGCATATGGATGTTGAGGCTTCTGCAGCAGGAATTTTTTTAATTTTTTCCAGAGAACTGTAGAAAGGAATATAGTTAACTTTGACATCTAACAGATTAAGCATTCTCTCCATTTCCTTCTGGTCAGCATAACTTACTGTTGTGGGTGCAAACAGATTGACAAGTCCTTTTTCTTTTTCTACACTTTCTTTCTTTAAAATATATTTATTAATAGATATAAATGCTGCATCAAAACCCGAAGCACATATCTTTGACTTAAAGCCTTCACAATGTATAGGCACCATTACAGTATCCGGATATTCATTTTGAAGGTCAGATGCAATCGCATCTATATCATCCCCTATAATCCCCGAAGCACAGGATGCATATATAAATGCCAGCTTAGGATTATATCTCTCAACAGCCTTCTTAACAGCCTCCCGCAATTTCTGTTCACCGCCAAAAACAACATTTTTCTGATCTATATTGGTAACAATAAGACGAGGATTTTTTATCTGTTTTATTCCGCGATGCGCCTGACCTACACGGTACATATCTACCGCCATTATTGCACATCCAACACAGCCCTGAGGTGAATGCGAGATAAATACCGAATCTTCCAAGGACATTAACGCAGCCATACTGTTAATCTGCTGACATTGAAGACCTTGAGCAAAACTTCTGTCTGCTCTCTTAAGACAACCTTTTCTGTATTTTTCTTCAACTTCCTTTCCTGAAGTTCCCAAATCATTAATTCTTCCGGGTTTGCTCTCTCGAACTCCGGAATATGTAACATTAGCCATATGTATCTCCTTTTGAATACAAAGTCAACATTTTAACCACAGTTAAATTCATTCACCAAACAAAGCTGTAGATAAATACCTAAGTCCCGAATCCGCAGCTATGACTACAATTCTCTTCCCTTTATTCTCAGGTCTTCTCGCCACCTGTGTTGCTGCATAAATTGCTGCTCCCGAAGATTCACCCAACAGTATTCCGTCCGTTTTTGCAATCTTTCGCACTACCTCGTATGCGTCTAACGCCTCAACATCTATAATCTCATCATATATATTCTGATCAAGAGTAGGCGGTATCATTTCTCTTGGTATTTTCTCAGAGAATGGATGTACACCTGTAATCTCATGTTCCGGCTGTGGATGCTCCTCGGACGGTAAAGAATCCGGTCCGGGTTCTACACCTATTATCTGAATATCGGGATTTTTCTCTTTCAAAAATTTTCCGGTGCCGGATATGGTTCCGCCTGTACCTACTGCAGAAACGAATATATCCACCTTTCCTTCTGTATCCTCCCATATTTCTGGACCTGTGGTCAGATAATGTATATTGGGATTTGCAGGATTTCCAATCTGATTTACAAACACTACGTCAGGATTATCCGCAAAAACTTCATTTTCAAGATACCGAATTGCCGCAACAAAATCACCACCGGTTTCATCAAGAATCTTTTTCACACCGGGATCATCAGATAATTTAATTGTCTCAGCTCCGAATGCATGAATCGACTTAAACCTTTCTTCACTAACCTGATCCTGAATATACACTCTGAACGGGTATCCTTTTGCAGCAGCTATTGCAGCAAGCCCAATTCCAGTATTACCGCTGGTAGTATCTACTATTGTTACTCCCGGTCTTAACAACCCACGTTTTTCTGCATCTTCAATCATTGCCAGAGCAATCCTATCCTTCACGCTTTGGTTGGGATTGAAATACTCCACCTTAACGATCAACTCCGCCGGAATATTTTCCTTTGCCTCATAATTAGTAAGCTCAAGTAGTGGTGTTTTTCCTACCAGTTCTGTAATTGATTTGTTGATTTTTCCCATTTCCTTTTCCCTCCGTTTAATTCGACTTTTACCTGTCTCGCTAAAATTACAGCTATCTAAATATAGTATTCTGCAACAACTATGAATCAAAGATAATACTGTAAAATTGAAAACCAAGCAATATCCTAGTATTCCTATATGCTTTTAAGTTTTATATTAAAGTTATACCGCAGTTGAAATTATTCGTCAATAAGAATGCATATATCGTTTATTAATATCAAGCCATAGTTTTTTCTAATACCAAAAACAGGTAGTTTGAATTATCTATCCAGACTACCCGTTTTCCATACATAATCTCTTTTTAAATTTGTTCGGTCATATTCAAAGATTATATCTATATATAATACTGATCCTGCGGAATAATTCTCTCCAGAAACTTTTTCGTTCTCTCTTCCTTTGGATGATAGAATATCTGATTAGGTGTGCCTGTTTCAACCACCACTCCTCCATCCATAAATACAACCTTTGAAGCCACTTCCTGTGCAAAAGACATCTCATGAGTTACCACTACCATTGTAATACCTCTTTGGGCAACATTTTTAATCACATCAAGTATTTCACCAACAAGTTCAGGATCAAGTGCTGAAGTTGGTTCATCGAACAAAATAACATCCGGGTCTAAAGCAACGGCTCTGGCGATTCCAATTCTCTGTTGTTGTCCTCCGGAAAGCTTAGCAGGATAATAGTCCCTCTTATCAGACATTCCAACCCATTCCAAAACTTCCTCTGCTTTTTTGACTGCTTCCGTCTTTGGAACTTTCCTTGCTGTTATAAGTCCCTCTGTTATATTCTGAATAGCTGTTTTATTCTGAAACAGACCATAATTTTGAAAAACAAAAGCCGTCTTACGCCTGATCTGAAGCTTCTCCTTCCCGGATGCGGAATGCAGGTCAACCTCCTGCTCTCCAATAACAAGCTTTCCCTCATCTGCTTTTTCCAGAAAGTTCATGCAACGCAAAAGTGTTGTTTTGCCCGAACCGGAAGGTCCTAATATAACGACAACATCACCCTTGTCTACAGTGAGGGAAACATCCTTTAATACTTCATTTTTACCAAAACTCTTTCTTACATTTTTAACTTCAATCATCCCTATACCTCAATTTACTATAATATTATCCCAACTGTTTTCTGAATCCTTTTGTCTTCTTTTCAATCCCTTTAGCTATCGTCTCAAGCACTAACGTAAATGCCCAGTACACTAATGCTGCTGCCACGTATCCTTCGACAAAACTATATGTCCTGCTACAAGGAATTATGGACGCATTCATCACCTCCATAATTCCTATTGCGCTGACGAGCGAGGTTCCCTTTATAATACCCACCATGTTATTAATAAGTCCGGGAATAGCCGTAGGTATAATCTGTGGAATTATTATTCTGTACAAAGTCTGCAATTTTGTAAGTCCAATTGAATAACCCGCTTCAAACTGAATTTTATCTATAGATAAAATTGCCCCCCTAAAAGTCTCTGATATAGATGTAATTGCAAATAGCGAAAGTGCAATATATCCGACAACAATATTGCTTACATCCCTAACCTCAACATTTAAACCAAGTCCTTCAACAACTCCTCCTATAAGAAATGAAAACAAAAGATTATATAAAAGCAGCGCCACCATAGTAGGTATTCCCTGATAAACTGTTATTAATACCGAAAGTAACTGTGACAGAACAGGTATCCTGTAATATCTGATTATTGCAACTATCAGACCAATTATAATTCCGATAACGAGAGCCGCAAATGCGAGTTTTGCCGTTATGGGAAGGTAATAAACCGCATAATGCAGACTGTCAAGAAAATTATCGTATTCAAATCCCATATCAACTCTTCACTCCTTCCCTGCCAAAGGAATACTTTTTGTCAAGCACGTAGAATAATAGTCTTAATAAAATGCTGATAACAATATAAATAAGAGCAACAAATGCATATGCCTCCAACTCATGACCTGATGCGGTCCCCAACGTCTTTGCCCTGCCTACCAGATCAACTACGCCCAGTGTGAAAGCTATAGACGTATTATGAAACATTCCTATTATATCTACTCCGTATCCCGGAATCGCCGTTTTCACTGCCTGCGGAAGCACAATATGTATAAATGTTTGTGGTCCGGTAAGGCCTACAGAATATCCCGCCTCTGTCTGATCCACCGGAACAGACTCGATTGCTGCGCGGAACAGTTCCCCTAAGAAAGCACCTTCATTTAATATAAATGTCATATATACAAACAACATTTTATCCCAGGAATTAATATCTATGCCAAATAACGATTTTAAAAATACCGGCAATCCATAATAGATCAACATAAGCTGCACCAGCATCGATGTTCCTCTCATAAATGATATATATACTGAAAGAATTTGATTAATAACCGGTATTCGCTTAATTCTTAAAACCGCTACGATAATTCCGAGTATACTTCCAACTACAAGTCCATATAATACAATTTTGATTGATATACCTATATAAGGAATAAGCTTAGGAATAACACCCAAAAAACGTTCGATTGAAAAAACATCATTCATATCATACTGCTCCCAATCCCTCTATTCGATGAAATAATAATACGTATATTTCTGACCTTTAACACACACAATGATGATGCACTAATCTAAAGCGCATCATCATTATATTTTTATGAGATTTCATAAATAGATTATTGAATATCACTTGACAACCATTTGTCGGCAATTCCATCAATTGTTCCGTCGGCCTTCAATGCCTTTAACGCCTCATCAAAAGCCTGTTGTAATTCTGTATCATCCTTATTAAAAAGGTAGAATCCATGACTTTCATTGATAGGTTCGCCAACAAGTTTCAAGAAGTCTTCACCATCACCAAAATTCTCATTCATCTTGATGATATCCTTCTGCTCTATAATAGCTGCATCCCACACACCGTTTTTAAGGTTAGTTGCTGTTGTCTCATTGTTAACTGCCTCAGTGGAAATAAGTTCAATCTCCTGTCCGGGATGTTCCTCATTCCAAGCAGTTAATATCGTATATGTAGCACTTGTTGTTCCACCTGCATTTACCTTCTTTCCTGCAAGGTCTTCTATACTGTTGATATCATTATTATCTTTAAGCACCGCAATTCTTGTAATGAACTCAGAATAAAACTCCTCTGTAAACAGGTACTTTTCAGCTCGTTCGTCAGTATACTCATATTCATGAGCTGCCACATCAATCTTATCAGAGTCCAATGACAGAAGAATATTATCAAAACTCATTGACTCATATTCAAACTCATAATCTGTAAGATAGTCATCAATTGCATAGAGTACATCATAATCATATCCTACAGGATTACCGTCATCATCAAGGTAGCAGTATGGAACATAGTTGATACCACTTCCGATTCTGACTTTTTTAACTGCGCTTCCACTTGAACTTTCACTACCACTTCCCGCACTTGTGTTGCTTGCTTCTTCTACAGTTCCTTCGACGCTGTCTTTAGAACCTCCGCATCCTGTCAATGCGCTCACACCTAATGCCGCTATGGCAAATACTGCCAAACTCTTCTTAATTGTTTTACTTAATTCTGCTTTCCTCATACTTATTACCTCATACTTTCTTTTTTTCCTGATTTCTAAAATACTTTGTAATAAAAAGCTAATATTTTTGTACTTTCATATTGCCTTATTGCATTTATATATCCCTAGTTTTTTGATATGATTAGTATGTTTATCAGGTTGAACATAGTAAACCATTTTTGATAAAGAAAGTCAATAGTTTAGCTTATAGCATTCACTGATACCCTGTTATCTCTTTTGGTGATAACCCTAAATACACGAAACATCTTTGATTTTTCTGTGAAAGCGGTTGAAGATAAATATAAATATGTTATACTCGTGCCATGGATAAACGCATTATTTATATAGGAATTAACGGAATATATTGTGAGCACTGTATAACCACGATCACTACCGCCCTTAAAGGACTTCAAGGTGTGACAGATGTGGAAATCCGGAACAATGTGGCCAAAGTAACCTGCTGCCGTCTTCCGGATTTAGACACATTTATACGCACCATAAGAGATATAGGTTATGACACTGATGCTACGCGTATAGGTGATAAGAGACGTAATGTTGCATCGCATATAAGTCTTTCTGATTTTGTTATGATTCTTTCCATAATAATACTGATTGCTTATGTATGCAGGAGAATTACAGGATTCAATATTTTTACACTTATCCCCACAATTGACAGCAGCATAACATACGGAATGCTTATAGTTACCGGTATGCTGACAAGCATACACTGCGTGTGTATGTGCGGAGCGATCAACCTTTCAGCATCCACAGAATCCAATTCAATACGTAATTACACAAGACCACTTTTATATAACCTCGGACGAATCATCTCATACACCATAACAGGCGGAGTTGTTGGCCTTATTGGAAGTGTTATCTCCGTAAACTCTGCAATATCAGGAAGCATAATACAATCAGAAGAACCCCTCATTACCTAAGTACTCTTCATCAACATACTTTGCAAAGCCGGTCTTCATATGTTTGAAGCCCCAATGTTTGTATAGTTCTACCCATTTGGGATGAGTATAAAAAATAATATTACAGCCCTTTACCTGTTTCATCAACTCATTTATCACGACATAACCCAATCCCATTCCACAATAATCCGGATGAAGTGCCAGATTGTAAAATGCTGCCTGACAGATGCCATCGGATATAGCTCTCCCCATACCGATAATCAGCTCACCTTTCTTAAGAAATACTACAGCATAACTATTTTCGAACACTCTTTTTTGTGTACCAATATCAAATGAACTTAGTCCATAATCATTTAGTATCTTTGTCACCTGAGAAAAATCAATCCCCTCTGTAGTTGTTACAACCTCATATTCCTCCTGCAAATTGCAATGAATATAACTAATATCTTCAATCTCTTTATTCTTTGCCTGTTTCATATTTATCTCCATTTTAGATAACTGACCATCATACTACCCATTATCTAATATATATTTATTTCATTGTATATTTGCATGGTATCTTATCTCACCACTTTGTCAGAGTTCAAATATTCCCGCATTTTCGCAACATAATGTTCCCCCGGGAGAGACAGTTTTTCTTGTTTTCTGGTAAGATATCCCGCTCTGATCTTTTCTTCAGACTTGATTCTCACTACAGTAGTTGTAGACTGCATCTGACTATTAGCGGCCATACCTATCCCTATTGAATATGCATCAAGACTATTAATCAGATCTATGGTAGTTGCCCTGTCACTTGTTCTTATAACATTCTTATATTCATATGCTGAAATAATCTCTTCATAAAAATAAAAACTGCTGTCTCCCTGCTCAAACAAAAGGCAAGGGTACTCCTCAAGCTCCTCAAGAGTTACCTCGCTGCGACCTGCCAGAGGATGATTTTTATTGATATATGCGAAAACAGGACATTCGGCCAACACATGAAATTTAAGTCCGGCTTCGGAAAAGCTTTTTTCATACATTGTTTCATTAAATGAGCTGACATAAAGCATACCTACTTCACTTTTTCCATTCTTAATATCTTCTATAACATTCTTAGTTGTAGTCTCAAAAATAGAATAGCTGTAGTCATGCATTCCGAACTCTTTAACTATCTCTGCAAATAGCCTAACCGAAAAAGTGGAGTGATGCATAGTCACTCCAAAATGATACTTTTCTCTGTTTTCCCGCAAGAATTTAGACTGTAACAGATCATACTGAAGAAGTACGTTTCTTGCATAGGATACAAATTCTTCCCCCTCATCAGTAATAGTTATTCCCCTGTTGGTTCTTCGAAACAGTTCTACTCCAAGTTCATCCTCCAACTCTTTGATGGAGGTAGATAAACTTGACTGTGATATATATAATGATCTTGCTGTCGCATTGATGGATTTGATTTCTGAAACCGCCACAGCATATCTTATCTGCGATAATGTCATAGATACCTCTCAATCTTCATATTATCCTAATCATATACTACTGCTTTCTCAACGATTCATGATTATCAATTCTCTTATAATAAAATGTAATCTTTTCTAGCGCCTCTTTAACCGTACAATTGACATCAAAAGCAGATATTGCTTTTCGTTCCAACTGCTTTTGTACCTGAAAGCCTATTTTCTTACATACTACAGCGCGACAGTCATCAATCAGTTTAACCTTTTTAGAAATTCCTTCCGAGCCACCACATTTACCGCCACCTGAGCCGGTGCAGCCACTTTCGCCGACTGACCCGCATCCTGATCCAACTCCACAATCTTCTAACGCAGATGATACTGCTTCTTCACCATTCCCCTTGTCCGCACTTCTTTTCTCCAGTAATTCAAACTCACCATCTGACACTTCGAACACAGTAAAAGACTGTGTTGCGCCGAATGTTTCATCTACATCTATCCCGTTTGAAGTTGCTATCGCTATCTTATATGCCATATCAAACAATCCTTTCTGAGCAAAATTAAGGTTTCCCTTAGTAAGTAGTGGTCGAAACTCTTATACGTTTTTGATATTGTGAACGGCTCCAGTGACTTTCATCATCGCTTAGGGACCCGCTTGCGCTCGCGTTGCATCACGTAGCAGTACTAAATTCGTGAACAAGTTCACTCATT
>JAFUGT010000113.1 GCA_017469275.1 Lachnospiraceae bacterium | reverse complement strand
TGTCCTCGAAATAGTATATGTACATGGTCTATATCGTGATTCCATTCCTCTAACGTGATGTTATAGGAAGGAGCTATCTTCTCAAATATCTCTTTGAGACGGTTTGAGATAGTATCGTTTATTACTTTGTTACGGTATTTTATGCACATGATAAGATGATAATGCAACATAAATACCGAATGATTATTATTGTCTAATCTCATAGTATTTATAACCTCTGAATAATATACGACTGATTATGTTATGATTATAATACTATAAGACACAAAAGTCAAACAAACGCCGTGTTTATCGCAATTCATCCCTCCACCTATAGAGGTGGGGGATTTCTTGCTCACGGCGTGTTAAAATATTTGTATGCAATCTTCGATATCTTCCTTATCTCAGAAACAGCCCCCTGTCCGTTCTTCGACATCACTACTATAACATAATCTGCACCATCTGAAAATACTATTGCTGCATCATTTTCGGCAAAATAAGTCTCTCCCGTCTTATTGGCAACCGTGACTTTCGCCGGTACTCCGGCAGGTATTTTCGTTCGCCTTTTCTGCGCCTTAAGAAGTTTTAACATCTTACCTGAACTCTTCTTATTAACTGCAGTTTTTCGATATATTCGCTCTAAGACCCGGCCGCAGTCCTTTGCACTTGTAACATTTTTAAGAGAACTCATGCCCATCTCCACAATGAATTTTGTCTTGGTATATCCCTCTTTCTTACAGTACTTATTGAGCCTCTTAGCTCCTGCACGAAAAGTTTTTTTCTTAGTCAGTAAAGCGGTAAGTTCATTGGCCGAATTATTATCACTAACCGTAATCATATTTTTGAGCCTGGTTTTGACTGATGAAGATTCTTTCAAATCACCATTATTGATTTCATCATAGACCTTCATCATCACAAATAATTTTATGTGGCTCGCTGACGGTAATTTCTTATCATTGATAAGCAAGTATTCATTAGTATCGAGATTCTTTATATATACCGACCATTTCCCTTTCTTGCCTTTTAACTCTTTATTGATTTTTTTCTTAAGGCCCTTAAGTCCTGCCTTCTCATTATCGGGAGACGTTGTACCAGCTGACAATATATCAGACTCAGCCGTCACCGGAGCCATAGGAATTGAAATAGCCATATATAAAACCGTACATGTTACAATCACGAACATAATAATAGTATTACTTTTCCTCAACCTTCTCTTCATCACCTTTCCATGTTGCATTAAGTTAGGTGATTGCGAAACGCTTATTCTTTGTTTTGCCTTTGTGCATATTGACAGTTCCATTGCAGGCACGCTCTCGCTGCTCGTCGCACGCAGCGGTACTAAACTCATGCTTCGCATTCGTTAAGTGCCGGCGGCTCCAAAGCACCTGCGTATGGAATCTGTACAATATGCACAAGGCAATCAACTGTATTGATGAGTTTCGCAATTACCTATTGCATTAAGTAACTTCTATGACTTCTTAAATGACGTAAATGTATCTATCCATTCATCAGATTCCGTTGATATCTTCCCACAAATACCATCTCCAATTCTTTACTAAATTAATAATAATATAGCATATATAAACTCTTTTATCCACAACAAATATTATTGAATAAACAGGCTTGATTTATAAAAAATTCCCCGATATCACATAAGTGAATACCGGGGAACTTGAAGAGGATGAAAAAAAGATTATCTAAATTGAAATTACTCTGCATCTGAATCGGAATACTCTGCAGCCCAATTGGCAATAGTTCCGTCATCCAACATCTTCTGTACTGAAGCATTTACCTTATCAAGAATCTCTGTGTTGCCCTTCTTGACTGCAATACCGTACTCTTCGCTCTCAAAAGCTGAAGGATCTTCAACAATCTTAAGACCTTCATTATCTTTAACATATTTCTCAGCAGTTGCCGAATCGATAACTACAACGTCACATTTACCATTAACAAGCTCAAGAATGGTCTCAGTACCTTTCTTAAATGCTTCATAGTCGTAACCAAGCTCCTTAACACATTCCTCACCTGTGTAGCCCTGAATTACCGCAATATTCTTGCCTTCCATATCTGAAGCCTTGGCAATATCTGAATCCTCTTTAACGATCATAACCTGTGTTGCTGTGTAATAAGGAACAGAGAAATCAACTGCTTCCTTACGCTCATCAGTAATTGACATTCCTGCGATAACAGCATCAACCTGACCATTCTCAAGAGCTATAAGAAGTGAATCAAACTCCATGTTCTCAATCTTTGCTGTCATTCCGTTATCATCACCGATCTGCTTGGCAATCTTCATATCAATACCATCAAAATCATCGATTACTCCACCGCTTGTCACAAACTCAAACGGAGGGAACTCCGCATTGGTACCGAAAGTTATTGCAGCACCATCAGTGCTTACATTAACCTCTCCTGCATCTCCTAATTCACCTGATACTCCTGAATCTCCGCAACCTGTAAGTACAGTCATGCCAAGCACACCCATACAAGCAAGTGCAAGATACTTTTTAAGTTTTTTCATAGTTACATTCTCCTTTTCTTATACTCCTATACTTCATATATATAAATGCCTTTAGGCATTTACATTCAACACATCACAGAACTTTACTGAGGAACAGTTGGGTTCTCTCATTCTGAGGGTTATCAAATATCTGCTCCGGAGTTCCGCTTTCCATAACAAGACCGCCATCCATGAACAAAATCCTTGTACCCACTTCCCTCGCAAATCCCATCTCGTGAGTTACGACCACCATAGTCATTCCACTCTTGGCAAGCTTCTTCATAACATCAAGGACATCTCCTACCATCTCCGGATCAAGCGCTGAGGTGGGCTCATCAAATAACATGATTTCAGGCTCCATGGCAAGTGATCTGGCAATCGCTATTCTCTGTTTCTGTCCGCCGGATAACTGCGCCGGATATGCATCCGCTTTCTCGGATAAGCCTACTGTTGCAAGCAATTCCTTACCCTTCTTGACAGCCTCCTCCTTGGTCATTTTACCAAGTTTGACAGGTGCCAGTGTTATATTCTCCATAACCGTCAAATGTGGAAAAAGGTTAAAATGCTGAAATACCATTCCCATCTTCTGTCTGACTCTGTTAACATCCACTCCCGGTACATTGATCTGCTCATTATCGACCCATACCTCACCGGAGTCCGGAGTTTCAAGTAGATTAAGGCATCTTAAAAATGTGCTTTTCCCCGAACCCGACGGTCCGATAACTACCACAACTTCACCCTCATCTATAGTTTCATTAATATCAGATAAAACTTCAAGATCATTAAAGCTCTTTTTCAAATGTTTGACATCTATCATAATTATTCTCCCATTATTCTCAGCTCAAGTGATTCGCTGTTTCCAATCATATTTCGCTTTCGCTCGTTACAACCTAATGCTCATGCGCATCACCGGACATCTGATTTTCTTAGTCCCGCTTCTATCTTGGCAAGTCCGATTGTCAGAAGTTTAATTAAGACAAAGTAAATGACCGCAGTTCCAAAGAGTGGCAGAAACGGCTTATAAGTTGCACTCTTGATAAAGTCTCCGGCCTTTTGAATATCCACCAGACCCACATAACCGACAATTGCCGTTTCCTTAATAAGTGTTATGAACTCATTGCCTAAAGCCGGGAATATATTTTTCATAGCCTGTGGTACCACAATACTCATCATGGTCTGCTTAGCATTTAATCCCAAAGAGCGTCCTGCTTCCGTCTGTCCCTTATCAACCGAAAGAATTCCGGCACGAATGATTTCTGACACATACGCTCCCGAATTAATAGAAAATGCTATGGCGGCTATCACCCATTTTTCCCATCTTACGGACGCAAACACTACAAAATAGACAAGCATAAGTTGCGTAACGGACGGTGTTCCTCTGATAATATCCGTATATATCTTTCCTATGAGATTAAGACCTTTCTTCTTGGAAAGATTACACAAAGCTATAAGAAAGCCTATGATTATTCCCAATATCGCTGCAAGAAGTGCCACCTTTATTGTGACTCCTATGCCACTTAATAACAGTTTATACCGGTCGTCTTTAATAAAACACTTGATAAAATCATCCTGAAAACTGGCAAACAACGCCATCCTCTTCCCCTCTTTTCTACTGTATATATATTACCTATTTCTGTCAATATATGTCAGGTATTTGTAAAACATTGAATATCATTTATCTCATTATGCAGATTACATCACAAATACTTTCAAAGTATGACACATCATACGTTGAAAGTCAAGTAAAACAAAGGATGGGATATATCAACAACCCCATCCTCTCATATACGCATTATTATCAAATGTTATTACACTTCATTCTCATGAGCCTTAAGTATAGCAGCATCCTCATTAAGATCATCCACAAGGGTATTAATATGCTGAACTATTCTCTGGTTCTCTTCACTTATACTGTAGGTCTCTGTGGCATGCGCCGTAACTTCTTCAGTAATAGCCGAGGTCGTCTGGATACTGTTAACAATCTCATCATTGGCAGCCGCTAATCTTTCAACTATATTATCAAGGTCTGCAGTATGTCTCTTAATAACATCAACCGTTCCGGAAATCTGGTCGAAACTTGTAGCTGTATCTGCCGCACAACGACTCTCCTCTTCACCTGCTTTGAGCAGCTTCTCTATTGTTGATACCATAGTGTCAACCTGTGATACCACATCATTGATAAGTTTCGTGATATTATCCGTTGCCTCTGTAGTCTGAGCTGCGAGATTAGATATCTCACTTGCAACAACTGCGAATCCACGTCCTGCTTCTCCAGCTCTTGCAGCTTCGATTGATGCATTTAACGCAAGAAGACTTGTCTGAGATGCAACGTTAGTGATCATATCCGTAATTGAATTCATCTCTGCCGCCGTTGCCTGGAATGTTGAAAGTGCTGTTGCCACATCCTTACCTGCCGTATCAACCTGCTCTGTCAAAGCTGTCATTCTTGAGATGTTCTGCTGTCCGTTAGAAACCGCCTCCTCTGCAACATCCACATTTTCGGTAATAGTTGCAGAAGCTTTCTCAACATTATCTATGTGACCTGATATCTCTGTGGTCTGCTCTAACTGTGTCTGAGCCGCATCAGCAGATTCATTGGTTCCTTTACTGACCTCTTCCATGGAATTAAGTGTCTGATCAACAGAACTTCTAAGAGTATCCATCTCATTAGCCAGTTCGCTCACAGTATCCGTAACCTTCCCTGATACTGCAAGTACCTCTTCTAACAGATTGGTAGTTCTTTCATGTTCCTCGCCAAGACGTGCTTCCCTCAGCTTATGGGTTGCGCTGTTAGTAAGTGAGACCATCACAAGATATGATAAAATGATGATAAGCACAAGCACCTGAATCTCTATAACCGCAGTATCCTCAACCTTATGGTTTGCAAACATAACAATTGCCTGAATTATATTGAGCAAAACCGCACCGGAACCGCAAAGCACTATATACTGTATATCATCATAAAGAGTAATTATGATAAGCATAGGAATTACATAAGTAAAGACAAGTATATTCTCCGTTGTAAAAAGAACATAACCGTATAAAAGCGAGAAGCCGATAGCCACAATATGCTTCGTTCTCGGTGATGAGTTATCTGCCTTATAGTCTACATTAGCCAAGGCAACCGGTATCATGGCAAGCGCTATGACTATCAATACATAACCCACTGTTCTTGTGTGCTTGACAACCTCCATAAGATAAGCAACCGATATAATCGAACACAATATAGTAAGTGCTCTTACTGCCGCTTTATTCGCTAAGGCTGTCTCCTGCTGTTGCAAAGAATTATCATTCATATACCCTCTTCTCCTCTCGAATTATTATTAATAATATGGGACTGCGAAATGCGGTGTATAGTATATCTCATCGTGCATATTATACAGTTCCATTGCAGGCACGCAGCACAAGGCAATCAACTGTATTGATGCGTTTCGCAAATACCTATATTGTAAATGATTCCGACCCCGTGCTGTAATTCGCAAGAGTAATTATCTTTCACATCTGCACAAAACCAACACCTTAGACCATTATAACACATTGTCAATCCTTAGTCTATCCATAATTTGTAACAATCTGTTAAATTGTTACTATTCACAGTAGATATAAATTAGGATATGTGCTTTAACATGCTTGCATGGATAAACACATATCCTAATTTATATCGAAACTGTGAAGCAGGAACTCCACATACAGCCGCAAATAAAGCAACGAAGTTGCGACATATGCGTAAGCAGATGATTTGTGGCTTGTATATGTGGGGTACTGTGAATAGTAACATTATTCACAGTACAATGTCAGTAAGTCAACTTCATTTACCGCGGCACTACAGGCGTCCAATATTCCTGATTATAAATATCTGTAAACAGATATGTAATCTGCGTATCGCCGCCCACATCAGTATTACTTATCTCCATATCCTCCTTGTATGTCATCTGCTCACCAAGGAAATAGCTGTCCTGATATTCGCCGTCATAGGTGTAATAATCACAGACAAAATCAATTGTGTCTCCAACTGCAAGCTCTGTCACGTTCTTAGCCACAGTTTCCGTCTCGCCCTCCACATAATCGTATCTCGCACCTGCAATATACCCATAAGGATGAGCATTATCAAACACAATAATTAGATTAGCTCTGTCTCCATTTATCAGAGCAGGAACACGACCTGTTATCGTGTATTGTTCTCCTTCTTTAACAGTAGTCTCATAGTAATACGCCACCGGTTGTCCGTCTATGGAAAGCCATGTATTATCTGTATCTCCTATAAGTCTTCCGTCATCAGTAAATTCGTAGGTGTTATCCAAACCGAGATCTATGTATCCGGCACCGTCGTCGTAGAACATATTTACCTGAAGTGACTGTATAAGAGCCCATTTATCATCAGCAATCGCCATTATGTGACGACCCTCATCATCCACTTCCCAGACAAGCTCATCTGATGAGAATTGATTAGCAGCAATATAATCTGCCGCTCCCTCCGCATTAAATGTCTCCTCATCATTCATATAATCCGTTACCGATCTGTCAATTCCCTCTATATTCCTTCCGCCTGAAAGATATGCGTTAAGAAGAGATGAGAGTGCATCAGCTCCGGTCGTTGTCCCGCTGCCACTGCTCATGGAGAGAAGCGAACCAAGAGGTGATGAAGCTCCACCGGTACTTATCTGACCTGAAGTCTCCATTCCGGCAAAAGACTTAATACATTTTGAGTACTCATCATCCATTCCGATTTCACTATATAAATTGACCTGCGAATCCACCTTAGAGGTCCGTCTGTATGGAAAATAAATGGAAACACCATAGGCATTGGTCATGTTAGGTGATGTACGGTTATATTTCACGGATGATAACAATACATCTGCAAGCTCTTTCGCCTCGTCAGTTCCTATCTGATTTGCAAAATTCACAAGATCTATCTGGTCAATCTTTGAAGATGTTGCAAATTCTCTCGTGTTAACTCTGGCATCCGACACCTGCTTATAATTATCATTTTTTATAAGCTGTGCAGTGTTATTGGAAAATGCAGATAACTTGGAAGGTGCTGTGGCTGAAATCTCGGCAAGATCAATAACAGATAATGTTGTTTTCTGTCCCGGACACTTTTCTCCGCATTTATCCACAAAACCGTCAACTATATTCTTACCTATGTCCAGGGTTGACTGGGAGGTATCCTTTGACAAAGAATTAAGCCAATCCGTATAATACCAGCCGATACCCGGCTCAGTCTCCTCGGAAGCAATGAGATAATCACCATAGTTTGCCGTCATTAAGGCAGTCTCTAATGTAGCCATCAGACAGGCATCAAAACCGATGAAATCAAAGGTCATTCCCGAATCCTTAAGTGCTTTGTTAATTCCCGAAAGGCTCATAGAACCTTTACTTGCGAACTTCTCATCATAGCCGTATCCGCTGATGGAACCGCCGCCGTGATCCCAGAATATAAGGTCGTTACGGTTGGCAGGGTAATTCTCCTTACACCATTTGATAAATGCGGTAAGCGTTGCAGGATCCGTCATCACCTTCGCCCCGTCATCTGCCACAAGACGTTCAAGACGCCCGCTGCTTACTTTATATATCTGGTTCACATCATTGCTTATACCTGTGGTCTTCCAGCCCTTGCATCCACCGGTGTAAATGAGAATATTGATCTTATCGGAAAGATTTGCTGCGCACATCTCCGCAATATCATTAGATGCCATACCTGCACGGGACTCAAGATCGGTACCGCACATATACACCATGATAGTAATCGTATCCTGACCGCCTCCTATAATCTCAGTGCGCTTATTTCTTGCACCGGATGCGACCTGACGATTAAGTTTGCCCGTATTATTGGTTCCTTCATCCCAGCCCACAGATACGTTATTATTACCTGTAAAACCGGTAAGCATACCCAATAGACTTGAGGGTGATGTGGTCTGCGTCTGACTTCCCGCGTTATTCTGATTACCACTGTTACCCGTCTGACTATCTGAATTGTAATTAGAAGAATCTTCTCCTCCGTTACCTCCAAGGAGGGCTGCACCGCCGCCACCCCCACCTAATAGCAACATAATTACCAACACTATTATCGCAGTTTTTGGACTCATTCTTGTGCCGCCGGTCATATCATTTCCTGCTCTGTGACCTGCACCACTCCCCCCGGACGTATTACTTGTTCTTCCTGAATATCCGTCACTTCTTCCAACAGGACCGGTTCCTAATCCATCACCACGTTTGCTTACACCCTTGCCGCCACTCGTGACGTGTTTTTGCCTTCCTCCATTCTGAGCCATGTGTTTCCTCCTGAAATATACAGTTAATTATCATCTGGTATTTGCTTTGTAAATGCGCTATCTTTAACGCATAATTACAACCAGCATTATATACCTTAATATAATATATCAAACTTCAAAAGAAAACAATAAATTAATTTTCTATCCGTTCCTGAAAAAAACTCACAGACGGAGAATCTAAAAGTCCGGATTCTTTCTTGTAAATACACTGTAATTTATTGTCACAACATAGAAACTATGGTAAAATAATAATAGTTTTATGATTATATAAGTGGCAAAATGTACTTTTGACACCCATATCATATGATATATTTTCATAATATTCCGCATGGAGAGGGGGCGAGGATAACTATTATGAACATACAGGTACAGATTTGCGGAATAGCTATCGTTATTTTTCTCCTCATTATGTCTTTGAATAGAAAAACCATATGGCTGCGTTCTAAGCGGGCTTTTATTGTTGCGCTCTCCAGTACTCTTATCGCCCTTATACTTGACACCTTATCCATAGTTGCAATAGTTGGTGCCTCCGGCAATTATACAACATTTACCAAAGCCATATGCAAAGCATATCTTATATCTTTAGTCTGGATGGCATTTACCATGAACTATTATACAAGCATTGATGTGGGCGTTAAAAATACTTTTATTCACGCACACAAAATAATAGCCCAGATTTTCATAATTATTATTACCATTGTGATTCCACTATTGCCCGTTAATATTCATTACACCAAAAGGACAGACCTTTACACCTATGGTCCGGCAGTGTTGGCTACTTACGGAGCCGCTTTTGTATATTCTATTGTCAATGTCAGTATTCTCGTAGCCTTTAGAAAGAAAATGAATCATCGACGCTGGGCATCTGAAATGACCTGGATGATACTTCTTGTCTCCGCTGCAATTATACAATTTCTGCATAACTATCTCCTGATAATAGGATTTGCCAGCGCACTTGGTATTCTCATAGTATTTATTCGTCTTGAGAATCCCGAAAGTTTTATCGAGCGGGAGACCGGTTGCTTCAATGACCTGGCATTTAATGCATATCTTGACCAGTGTTACAACAGAGGAGAACGAATCTCCATGCTGATAATACAGTTTTCAAATCCACATTATCTGTACGAACGATATTACACTGAAAGTATCAATGATTTCCTGAAAGAATTTTCGAAGGTTCTCGACAGCAGCACCAAAGGTCAGGTATTCAAGTATCGCGAATGGGAATATGTTATTACTTTCTCCAGAAAAATATCCTTAGACGAAGCAGCAGGCGCAATACATCAGGCTCTTGACAGAGAGTGGATAATAGAAGATTCTGTGGCCAACATAGAACTTGTATATACCAAAATTCCTGATTCTTTTATTGCCCGTGACGCAGAGAGCATGTTGGAAATGATGCGTGCTTTTCGAAGAGATTATTCCAATAGCCCTGAAACCAATCTGGTAATGAACGAAAAATGGACTGACGGATATCTCCGAGAGCAGGAAGTAGAGGATATGATTCTCTCTGCTATACGGGATGACCGCGTTATAGTATATTATCAGCCGATATTTTCAACTACCAAGAATCAATTTGTATCGGCAGAAGCACTTGTTCGTATCGTTGATGAGGAGGGCAACCTCATACCACCGGGAGCATTCATTCCCGTCGCTGAAGATACGGGGCTTATTCTACAGATAGGTAAAATTGTGTTTGAAAAAGCCTGTCGCTTCATGATGGAAGAAAAACTATATGAAAAAGGAATAGAATACTTGGAAATTAATCTCTCGGCAGTTCAGTGTATGCGAGCAGATCTGGCAGATGTCTTCACAAAGATAATAAATAATACCGGTATAGATCCCAAGATGGTCAATCTGGAAATTACCGAATCGAGGGCAATCAGTTCCACAGAAATCCTTATCAGCAATATGGAAAAGTTACGCACTATCGGCGTACAATTTTCTCTTGACGATTTCGGTACCGGGTTTTCTAATCTTGATTATCTCCTGGAGCTTCCTATCAACATCGTCAAATTTGACCGGAAGATGACTCAGGCCTATTTCGAGAGTGAAAAGAGACGGGCTGTTATGGGCGGTGTTATCAACATGATCAAAGCCGCAGAATTAGAGATAGTTGCCGAAGGTGTGGAGGACGGTCACCAGCTTGAAGAACTGTCACGGATTGATATAGATTTTATCCAGGGATACTACTTCTCCAAACCGGTGTCCAAAGAGAAATTCCTCGAGTTAATCAATTAAAGCGACCTCGCCATTTTTATATTCATGTACGTAATATATAATGGAACGGTCGCTTTTTTATTATCGAATTTTCATTTTTCTATTGTTTGAATATAGATAAACACGCATTTTGCATATGCCTAAAGCTTAAACAGCGTTGAGAATAAACCTCTTCCTATACTTGCGCCCACATTGCCGCCAAGTCTCTTTCCAAAGCTTCCCATACCGGAAGTAACCTGCTTGCCAACCTCGCGCCCCACAGTACCGGCTACGGTGTTTCCTACAGATTTCACAGCCTGTTTCTTCTTTCTCTCTTCGGCTGCAGCCTTTCGCTCAGCCGCCTTAGCTTCCGCCTCAGCCTTTCTCTGTTCAGCTCTGGCCTGCATTTCAGCAGCTTTTGCCTCTGCTCTCGCTTTAGATGCCTCTAACCTCTCCTGTTCTTTTGCTGCCCTTTCCGCTTCTTTTTCCTCGGCTTTAGCCTGTGCCGCAGCAGCCTTCTCTTCCTCCTTGGCCGCCAATGCTGCCGCTTTCTCCTCCTCCTTAGCCGCAAGAGCCGCCGCTTTCTCTTCTTCCGCTTTCGCCTGTTCTTCCAATCCCTTTCTCATGAGGAACTCATAGGCCGAATCCGGATCTATTGCCTGAGCATACTTGCTATATAGAATACTTCCCTTAATAAGCGAATCTCTTCTGGAATCATCTAAAGCCGCCAGCTTAGACTGCGGTGGAAGAATATATGCTTTCTCGACCATACCCGGTATTCCCCCTTCTTCCAAGAAGGAAACAACCGCTTCTCCGGTTCCCAACCCCATTATGGTCTCATAGGTATTAAACTCCGGATTCTCCCTAAAGGATTCCGCAGCGGCTTTAACAGCCTTCTGGTCTGCCGGTGTATATGCGTGTAAAGCATGCTCCACCTTGTTACCTAATTGCGCCAATACTCCGTCAGGAATATCTCTTGGGTTCTGTGTACAGAAGTATACTCCAACACCCTTAGAACGTATAAGTTTAACCACCTGTTCAACCTTCTCCACTAACGCCTTTGGAGCATCTTTGAAGAGAAGATGTGCCTCATCAAAGAAAAATACCATCTTAGGTTTGTCAAGATCCCCCACTTCAGGAAGACATTCAAAAAGCTCGGACAAAAGCCACAACAAAAATGTGGAATATAGTTTTCCATTACCTATAAGAGAGCTGCTGTCAAGAATATTGATAATTCCTTTTCCACCATCACCAATTGCAAAGAGGTCGGCAACATTTAACGCCGTCTCTCCAAAGAAGGTCTCTCCACCGGCTATTTCCAAAGCAACTACAGCCCTTATAATCGCAGCGATAGAAGTGGGGCTCATCTTTCCATACTCCGCCTCAAGCTCCTTATTATTATCGGATACATAGTTAAGCATCGCCTTAAGATCTTTTGTATCTATAAGTAACAGACCATTATCATCTGCAATCTTGAATACTATTGTAAGAATGTCAGATTGAAGATCATTTAATTCCATAATTCTTGCAAGCAGTAAAGGTCCCATTTCCGATATGGTGGTTCTTAGTTGTATACCCTTTTTCCCATAGAGATCCCACAGTGTGACCGGATATCCATGGAAAGAAAATCCTTCCGCAGAAAGACCGAACCGATTGATTCTCTCCTGCATGTCGGGGCTGTCTGATCCCGGATCCGCAATACCCGAAAGATCGCCTTTCACATCTGCCAGAAACACAGGCACACCCATATCCGAGAAGCTTTCAGCCATCACCTTAAGTGTCACAGTCTTACCTGTACCCGTCGCTCCGGCAACAAGACCATGTCTGTTTGCCAGTTTCGGAGAGAGAAAGATTCTCTCTCCCTTATCATTATTTGCAACCCAAATCCTGCTATCTGATAACATATACTCCTCCTCTTATAAGCCTTCTTCATTAAATCCGTCCAAATCTAAAAAACAAAATCTGTCTTTCAACCCAAAAGATCAACGCCCTCACCCATAACGGCGATATCTACCGCGGTTGCATCCTCCAGATGAAAGCACATCATCTTATTGCCTGTGGTCTCATTGTATATATCTTTAAGATGTGGTGCCCCGTCAAGCATTGCATTTGCATATTTCTCATCTGTCTCGAACACCGCTTTGCCCGTATATCTCATCCAGTGTCCGTCCTGCTTGCAGGCAACAATCTCTACCTTGGGATTAGCCTTCATCTGCTTATATACGTTCTTAAAATCGCCAACGCCAAATATCACTTTGTCATCCATCTCCATATGCGCTCCTAAGGGACGAAGTTTCGGCTGGTCACCATCTATTGTTGCCAAAAAGAATACTCCTGCTTCTGTCAAAAAATCATTAACTTTACTCATATTATTTTCCTCCTTTTTCTCATATAACAATGTTATTATTCGTTATCATTTATCAAATAGATATCAATTTTAGATTCCTTTTGTTCCTTCCCCTCCATTAAGTAAGTCTTCGCATGCCCGTAATATATCATTGACGGTTTAAATGCCAGCAGCTTATTCCAGCTTCTCTCAATCTCTGTCCCTTTATGGAGCTCCAACTCATATAACGGATTAAGGTCGCCCACAAATATCCTGCCGTCATCGAGTTTTAACGATATACCATCGTCGCTGTGCCCGGGAGTATATATAATCTCGCCTTCTATGCCTAGACTTTGGAGAAATCCCCTGCTCTGCTCCGTAGTAATCACGTTAAGTCTGTCATCAACTATCGGTGTAAACTTCAATCCTTTGACTTTGGCAAAAACTCCGTCTGCTGCATGAACAAAGTTCTTCTGCTGACTAACAATGGTTATCACCGGACCTTTGTCTGCAATATCCTGCGCTATACCCACATGGTCAGGATGGAAATGTGACAACAATATATAATCTATATCCTGAAGAACCTTTCCATGTTCTCTAAGGGCTGAACAAAAGGACTTAAATGTTCCCGCCCATCCCGTATCAAAGAGGAGGGTTCCCTTACTTCCCTCTATCCAATAAGTATTAGTATTGGAATAATTTAACTCTGTGATACTTACCATATAATTATCACCTTCTCTTATATACGCTATTAATTATCACTCATTATATTTTAACATAATAGACGCATAAAATCAAGTTATTTTTAAAAAAGAAAAAACGGCAAAGAATTAGTTTTTACTATTCATACCGGTGCAAGCAGCTTCATACAAATCTGAAAAAACAAAAATTCCGCAACCCTTTATAATAGGATTGCGGAACCTTGATTAAGAGGCGAGTACCAGATTTGAACTGGTGATCAGGGTGTTGCAGACCCGTGCCTTACCACTTGGCTAACTCGCCATATTGAATTGCTGTTGATTACTTATCTAAAACACTAGGATAGTATATCAAAGCAATTCAATCAAGTCAAGTACTAAATTAAAGATTTACCATATATTTAACACATTTTTAGAATTCTCCACCCATATTCTCCAATGTATCAATTATGACCACACAGTCAGGCGATACATGCTCCATAACAAATCTCATTTTCTCCATGGGTATTGCAACGCAGCCGCCTGTGTATGGCTTTCTGTTTCCGAAACAATGCAGAAATATGGCTGATCCTGCACCTGCGGTTCCTGTGTCATTGTAGCTGATATTGAGGCAATATCTGTATTCATATTTGTAATCTATAATATGCTCACTGTCATCAATGTTGAGCTCCGGATAATCCTTTATATCCACAAGCTCATTATAATGCATACCATCTCTTGAATCTCCTGACCAATACTTGTCATCATCTACTTTTACATACGGTATTGCACATCCGGGATCATCATTGATTCCGAAGGCCCGATTAAATGAGAACTCCCCCACCGGAGTTTTTCCATCGCCTTCCTGGGTCTTACCCAAACCATTCTTACCGATAAATCCGGGGGTTGTCATTATCATTTTCCAGTTACCGTTCTCATCCTTTTCATGCAACGAAATCCAGGCAGTAGTCTTCTCATGAGCAGCTATAACAAAAAGCTGGCTTGCCCTCTTTGCCTGTGGCAGATTCGTCACCCAATTCGGTGAATCAACGATATCATCCGCAAAAGTCAGTTGAGTCAATTCATTGTTGTCAGTTTTCTCTGTGGTCATGCTCATATCATCATTATTGCCATCAGGCATATCCTTGTCAGTTGAAGCTTCCATTTTAACATCTCCACTTTTCGTAACACTTTCTGTGGTCTGTTCACTTTGCATTTTACCACACCCCCACAAACTCATTAACAACAACGCAGTGGTAATAATATATATTATTCGGTTTCTCATAAATCACCTTCCTATAGAATTACTATTCACCGGAAATGTAAAATATGTATCAGGGTATGGTTCATTTTCCAATGTAAAATGCCACCACTCCTCTTCAAGCGGCCTGAAACCATTGTTGACCATAGCATCTCGCAATATCATCCTGTTATTATATTGCTCGTCTGTTATCCCTTTATAATCAGGATGAGAAAGCTCTCCGAAATAATCGAAGGTTCCACCCATGTCCACTTCCTTCTCAGTCTTCATATCAAACAAAGTTAAATCTACAGTACTTCCCCTGCTGTGACCCGAATGCTCGGCTATATATCCTTGTGCAAACAGAACCGATTTGTCAAGCTCCGGATAAAAATATTCTTTCATTCTCGTATCTTCCGTATCCTTAGCCCACTCCACAAAATTGGTAACTGCCTCCTGCGGACGATAAGCGTCATATATCTTTAACCTGTAACCCTTTTCTATCAGTTCGTCACTTGCCGCCTTGAGTGCGGTAGCAGCTTCTTTTGTAAGAAATGCCAATGGCTCCTCATAACCATCGATTCTGTCTCCTATAAAATTATAGGTAGAGTAATACCTTATCTCCAAAATAGCATCCGGTACAGCTTCAGAGAGCAACACAAAATCTGATACATCATCTGACAGTATAACTCCATCCTCTTCTATCTCCGTTGTCGCCTCAGTCTGCGCAGCCTCGGAAACATCAGCTTTTCGGGTTGCAGTACCACCACAAGCCCAAAGATTAACAGATATCACTATAAGAATTAAACATAATATACTGTGTTTTAGATACTTCATAGCTTAATCCCCCGTCCTTAGAATATATAACGTCTGTTAATTACTGCTTGTGGTTTTAAACTTCTTGTAACCGGAATAAACATCTTTACTATTTGGCTCACCGTTACAATACTCTACCCGCTCCGTAAGATTCTTATTCTTATCGTATTTGCATGAAAATGTGAATGTATTGACTGTTTTTTCATTGGTTACTTTATCTGTGCGTGTTTCAACACGTTCTTTTGTATTTCCTTTTTTGTCATAGCTATAGGTAGTCAATGTATGGTAATAGGAATCCTCTGACACACTTTTCGTATTATATCCCTTACTGTTATATGTATCGACACTTTTATAACTGCCATCGGTAAATGTTGATTTTTTGATAATTCCCTTGTTATTGTACTCAGTGACAGATTTGCCGCCCCATGCGTACTTTGTTACTGATTTGACAATTTTCTTTTTCTTATAGGTATATTTCGTTGTTTCTACTTCTTTCTTTCTACCCTTCTCCTTATAAGTAGTTGTTCGCTTAGTACAATTACTATATTTGTCATATGTATACTTGGTGGTGCTTATAAGCTTATTCTTAGCATCATATTCCTGTGTCTTATCTGTTCTACCCTTTTTATCGACTTTATATACATATTTTCCGGATTTCTTACCATTATAATAATATGTAACGGTCATTCCACCATCTTTTTTATAAGAATATATATTCTTACTTGTATAGTCAGATCCGGATTTGCTGATATATGTCTTGGTTCTTCCTTTACTGTCATATGTTATTGTATCAGTATAATTCACTTTCCATGCTCCATCTACGTAATTATAACTTTTTATTTTCGTAGACATCCAATAATACTTCTTCGACGCTGCCTGCGTTGGTGTGGATATGATCGTACTGATTACCATCGCCATTACCAATATAAATGCTGTAATTCTCTTCTTTGTTTTCATATTAACCCTCCATAAATCACTTTTAATCATAAGGTACTTTTGTCAACCGGTTACTATATTTAATATTTTAAATAATTTAATTAACATAATCAAGCATTTTATATATAAATTGAAGATAATAAAGTTTAATATGAATAAGTCTATATCTATATACTAAAACAGGCTCTGCCATTGGACAAAATGACAAAGCCTTCTTAAAACTCCCCGAGCAGGGCTCGAACCTGCAACACCACGGTTAACAGCCGTGTGCTCTACCATTGAGCTATCAGGGATTATTCATTTTTATCATTCAAATGTACCTTCAGAACTCCATACAGATTATTTAATCCATCTAACATATTCGCTACTTTGACAATACCTCTCACTATGTTCATGCTGCGACTTCGTCTTGCATTCACTTAGTTCGATGTATGCATACGACCAGGCTCGAACTTCACCTTCGGTTCGTTCTCACCAAGTTCTCTTGCGAAGATAAGCCTTCGACCTATTAGTACTGTTCAGCTGCATGCATTACTGCACTTCCACCTACAGCCTATCTACCTCGTAGTCTTCAAGGGGTCTTATTGATCTTAAATCAGGGATATCTCATCTTGAGGGGGGCTTCACGCTTAGATGCCTTCAGCGTTTATCCCTTCCGGACTTGGCTACTCTGCCATGCACTTGGTAATACAACAGATACACCAGCGGTCCGTCCA
>JAFUGT010000112.1 GCA_017469275.1 Lachnospiraceae bacterium | reverse complement strand
GTATACCTCATAGATGATGAATTCAAAATTCAATATATTAACAGTTATGGTAGGGAGAGCTATCCGCAAATAAAACAGGGCGATTATTGTTACAGAGCATTAAAGAATAGTGATGCCCCTTGTAAGAATTGTCCATTAATGAACATTCCGGAAGGCGGTAAGTTTAGTGACAGACTCTTTCTTCCTTTTTTGGATGATTCCTTCTACGTTAACGCCAGTAAAGTGAAGATAATGGATAATCGTGATGGGTATATGATGACATTGCAGAATCAGGGCAGTGTCAAGCCTGCCGATAGGCGTGCTCTGACCGGAAAGAAATTCATATTTGCAGTGCAAAAATTATATAAAGATATTGTGGCTGTAGAGATAAGAAAGGATACTTTTTTTAATCTGTTTTCACCTCAGGTAGACAACAGATACTCTTACAGTATGGATTTTGTGCTCAAATGGTTGTCAAAAGTCCATCTTGATGACAAACAAAAGTTTCTGGAATTTTTTGATATCAGTTTCCTGCAGAGTGCATATGAGAACGGGGAGGTAAAAAAAGAACTGGATTTCAGATATCGTACCCATGAAGGACAATATCATATAATGAATGGTCAGATATTATTTGATAATACAAGTAACAAAGATGTTACGGTATTTATATTATTTCAAGATGTGGAGCAGGTGAGAAGCCGTCAGATTGAAGATAGCAGACAGATGTGGGAATCACTTATGGCGGCAAGATCTTCTGCTGAACTTAAGGGGCAGGTGCTTGCAAATATTTCCCATGAGATTCGTAATCCTATAAGTGGTATAATAAGTATGTCCAGTGTGGCAAGACAGGTATATCAGAATGAGAACCGTTTGCTGGAATGTCTTTCCAATATAGATAACTATGCTGAACATATGATGCAGGTTATGGATTCATTATTAGAGACTGTCAAAGTTGATAATGATGCCATAGTTATAGCAAGCCAGCCGTTCAGACTTAAGAGTTTTCTTAATAAAATTGACATTGCGGTTCGAGAGAGGATTGAGAAGAAAAATGTTAATTTTAAGGTTTTATGTGACTGCCAGTACGACCAGTTGTTAGGAGATGCAATAAGACTCCAGCAGGCACTTATAACCCTTATTAATAATGCGATAGTTTATACTCCTATATCAGGAGAAATCAAATTAACGGCCAAACAGGTGGCAGTTGATAATAAGAGAGTATTTATTCGCTTTATGCTCGATGATACAGGTAACAGTTTGTCGGATGTAATGAAAGAGAGTATATTCGGAATAACTGATAATGAGGTGAGAAGGTCGGTTGATGCGGGACATTTTGATCTGTCTCTTGCTTCAAAAATCATACAGTTGATGGGTGGTCAGATTGGAATAAATGTTGACGGGTCAGGTACTCATTTATACTTTAATCTTCCTTTTGAATTCCAGGAAGAGGGCGCAAAGCCTGTCAACAAGAAAAAATTTAAGACTCCGGAAGCGGGTGATTTCACCGGAAAGAAGATTCTACTTGCCGAAGATAGTGATATGAGCAGAGATGCCACCAAGGCTGTTTTAGAGGTCGTAGGTTTTGAGGTTGACACAGTTGAAAATGGCAGGAAAGCAGTTATACAATTCGTGTCGCAGCCTGCATTTAATTATGATGCCGTACTTATGGATGTTCATATGCCATTTATGGATGGCCGGGAGGCTACCAAGTGTATTAGGATTTCCGGAAAAGAAGACGGAGAAGTCATTCCGATTATAGGATTGATGGCGGATACAACAGATAAAGATGCGGAGGAGTCTAAGAAGGCCGGTATGCAGGCGCATCTCGGTAAACCTGTTGATGTGGAGAAACTTTATAAGGTGCTTCATAAACTCATACCTTTGGAAAATGAAAACGGTAAATGATATTTTTGATAGTTTTACTGGACAAACCATAGTATACTGTTGTACAATTGCGGTTGTTGTTTGCAGATAGAATATGTGATCTGATAAATATTGATTAGCATAGTAGTTCTTTGTTTATAAGGAATGAATAACTATGATAAGGAAAGGATAAAGGAGAAAAAAAATGGGCTATCGCTTAGTAAGTGACGCAACCTTGGATTTACCACTAGATCTTATCGAGAAATATAATATGTATATTATCCCCATGACCATTGTGTTAGATGGTAAGGAGATTGACTATGAGCCAACTGAAAAGAACCTTACGATTGAAAATTTTTATAAAGCGCTTAGAGAGGGAAAATCTTCTACTACTTCTCAGATTAATCCAAGTCTTTATATTGAGCATTTT
>JAFUGT010000111.1 GCA_017469275.1 Lachnospiraceae bacterium | reverse complement strand
TCGGAAACGGACGCATGATCCACTGTGGTAACCCGATCCAATATACGAGCATTGAAACGAATTACTGGCAGAGACATTTCCTTGGCTTTGGACGCCTCCCATAGGCGGTCCGGCCGGGAAGGAAGGAGGCAATATGGCAGGAAATGCAAAGAGCCGTTCCGAGCGCTACGCAGATGAGCTAAAGAAACTCTATGAGAAGCGTGACAAACTGGATGAAAAGATCCGTGATGTCGAAGAGCGCAAAGAAGAGGCGGAAAAGACAGAGATCTATGACTATGTGAAGGAGTTAAATCTGTCTCCCAGGAAGGTTCAGATCATGATCGAACATGCGGCACACAGTATGCCGGGAGATCCCGACCTGATCGTAGACCTGACACAGGATAAGACGGAAGATACGACGGAAGATACCACGGAAGATAACAAGGAGGAACCAGATGGCGAATAAAAAGATCAAACGGATAGCTGCCGGGCTGATGCTCATGGCGTGCTGCACCGGATTATTTTCTATGCCGGCCTTGGCAGAAACGGGAGATGGCGGCAGGGTGTCAGCGGAAACAGCACAGGCTGAGCCTTCGGCAGATACAGAGACAGGTGCCGAGGTTAACAGTGGTGATGTGGGAACAGCTGATGCCGCGTCCACTGAATCCGGCAGCACTGAAAAGAAGAACGAAAATGCCCTTACTCCGGATGGGAACATGAATCTCGTGGATGACATCGGCGAGACAACAGGTGAAGGCAAGCAGTTCATTACCGTACAGAGTAAGAGCGGCCAAACCTTTTATATCATCATTGACCGTGATCAGGATGCAAACAGCAGCGTCTACTTCCTGAACCAGGTGGATGAGGCAGACCTGCTTTCTCTGATGGACGAAGCGGAAGTCAAAGAATATGCACAGGAGCAGGAAGAAAAGACAGCAGCGGCTGCAACCGTAACAGAGAGCACGGTCAATCCGGTCGTTACAGAAAGCGGTGAGATATCAGCTGAGAGCGAGAGCAGTGCGCCGGCAGAGACAAAACCGGAAGCAACAGATTGGAGAGCAGACCTGTATGACAGACTGCCGGCATTAGGTATCGTGGCGGTAGTGTTGATCGGAATCCTGATGTTCTTTATAAAGATGAGAAAAAGAGGAGGAAACAGAAATGGCGACATTGATCCTGATCGTGATTATCAGGATGGTTACGAATGGGAAGCGGAAGAAGACGATGACGGCATAATCGACTTCGATGAAGAACCTGACGATGAGCCGGAAGATGAAGAGGAACCAGAGCCGGAACCGGGTCCATTTGACCAGAAGTATCAATACTAGGTCTATGATCTGCAGGATGAGTCGGAGGACGAGTAAAGGAACGGGCGGTGAAAAACCGCCCGTGTACATAATCATAAGTATAAGTTCATCTAACAGAATGCTATGATATAATATTTTGGAGTAATGCAGTCAATAGATGTAATTGATATGGTTTTAAGAATCGGATTAGATTAGCACCTGATGAGGCTCTTTTATATGAGGGATAGATATGGATTTATTTAATGATGTTGAATTTGAAAATGAGGAATCTAGAGATGTAATTGGTTTAATTGTTGATAAGGCTACAAATTACGATATCTATGATTTTATAAGTAGATTAGCCGGTTTGAATTTGCTTTCCGAGAATCAGAATAAAGCTGTATTAACCGATACATTAATCCAATACATTCTTGGGAGATCAAAAGAAATATACAAGTCAACGATAAAAATGAGCGACAAGAGGTTTAAATCACTGGTAGAGGACTTGAATAGTACTTTTCTAGCAGCATCAGTTGATCCTTGTGAAAATACATTTGTACAGAATGTAATGTTAAATGGTGGAAATCACAGGGTGTTCAATGGGATTGATATTACTCCCGCATATAATATGCAGTCTATAATAAGAGTGCTGTTTGGTTATCAAAATGACTATAATCCAGAGTATTTGGAAAAGATCAATAGATTATTCACTTTAATTCTCGGACTTTCTGAAGAAACTGCGCGTAATATTGGAGCCGGATTAGATAATGCAAAATATAGTGAAGAACATGGAATTGTCGTTCCATCAAGTGAAATTGTTAAGCGAAATGCAAACTGTATTAGAATTCCTTTGTCTAGAATTGAGGGGTTTATTGCTGGGTGCTTTGAGTTAGATGAATTATGTAGTAGTTTTGGTGAAAAAGATAAGGGAAAAATTGATGACAGACCGTTTTACACGAAACCGTTTATAGTAGATGAAAAGAATAATGTTCTTATTATTTTGAATATATCATTGCTTCCAACTTTTGCATTATACAAGGCATTTGAGTGGGCAAGTCATTACGGAATAAAGGAAAAAGTAATAAATAGATATAATGAGTATGTTTGGCTGGAATCTAAAAAGACACTTGAAAAAATGGGACATAAAAAAATACAAGAGAAAGCTTATGGAATGGAGTGTGTTTCAAAAGATTTTTTTAGAGAAGCGGTTTTAACTGTATATAACAATCAATTGATGATTGTATTTTATATTTGCGATGATGGATATAAGTATTCAAATAAGACGATTCATGATTTTTATCCAGATAACCGACACTATGTAATACTTCAGGAGCGCCTCAATTATTACAAAAGAAATCTGGGTAAACTTGAAGTACATGATGAGGATGTGTTTGTTATCGTAATATTGAACAGTATTGGTAGAGCGCTTAAGGTAGCAATAAAGGAATACCCTTTTTTCTTTAAACCCATTATATTTAATCCGTTTGAGCTTCATTGTCTTGGAATACATGAACACGAAAACCTACCTTTTTTACCTAGATATATTCGTGCTAAGAGCCAATTGCGAACTATGGGATTAAATCTATTTTCAGAGCTAAATGATATATGTATATATGCAAGTAATAACAATTCTTTTTATATAAATGATGAGATTGATACAGATGAGATAGAAATGTTTATTGCTCCTGGAGATTCAATTGAATACATAACGGAAGCGTTGTCAAAAGAAAACCGTATTTTAATAGATTCCTATAATGATGGAAACATGATGGAAGTCATACTGGCGGATAAGTCGAGAAATATTTATGTAGAAGATCAATTATTTCCAGAAATGCATATTGCGTTTTGCATTGTTTATAAAAACATAAAGATATGGATTGTAACTGAAATTATTAAAGAAGTTGAGCAAGTTAATATATACTATTCTTTTGTAGATGCAATAACTTATTGGCTGGCTGAATGCAAGTGTATAATTGAGTTGTACAATTTCCCGTTTGATGTATACACAATACATATATCATTAACAGGAGAATCAGATGAGTTTTATTATGAAAGATTATCATGTGTGGCATTTGAAGAATGTATTGATCAAGTGGTAGAGAAGAATCATATATATTTAAAACTTTCGCCAGAATCATATAGTAACCTTAATCAAACAAATAATCTTCAAGAGAAAGAATTAGTGCGCTATATTCTAGATGCTTTTGACAATATTTCGTTTGAAAAAAAAGACGTTTCGAGTGTACTTGATTATATATTCAGAAACCCATTAAAGAAAAAATTTTTTTCAGCTAATTATCTCAAACAACCATATTTAAAACCTGTGAGAGTTGAGAACCATCGCTCTATACATGATGAAGATGAAGATTATTTGTGTAGTATTATAGGAAAAGAATTATTAAAGACAGGAAAATGGCAAATCGGGGTTGTTGATGATAAACAAAGAGATGATATTGCTAAGGAAGTTGTAGGATGGTTATACAACCGGCTTAAATCAAAGGTAAACGTATTTAAACCTGCTCATATGTTGGAAATAATATATCATGATCTTGAGGAAACATTGTATAGATTAATGCTTGCTGAGAGAAGATACTATTCTGATATAGCCTGCTATCCAGAAAACGAGGATAAATATATTAGAGAATATAATAACTTGAACAAAACGTCGATGTCACTGAAATTCTTGATAGAATATGTGACTGCTTATCCGCCGTCTGGTACAGAGCACTTTGGAATAGGCCAATATGAAGAAATATTAGCAATATGCTCTATGATAATCGACTGGGCGTATAAAGGCGATTTGTTTTACTATAATATAGTTAACACTCCGGTTGAATTCCTGAAATCAAAAAGAATAGGGATGAGACAAGATGAGTTTACAGATATGCATCAATACAATGAGAGATATAGACGTAGACAATTAAAGTATGACTCTTCTTATGCTTTGAGAAAAGAATATAAAGTAAAAAGTGAAGATTTTGGTGATGAATTAGAAACAGCATTTTTTGCAGAATTCGGATATACATATT
>JAFUGT010000110.1 GCA_017469275.1 Lachnospiraceae bacterium | reverse complement strand
CGCTTTGGATTAGTCTCAATGTTAGATTACTACACCGAAAGGTGTGTCACTTGTTAAGTTGATTGAACCGCCGTGTACGGAACCGTACGCACGGTGGTGTGAGAGGTCGGGAGATTAATTAAATCTCCCTCCTACTCGATTTGTATTGATGTATTTAGGTTGTTAATGAACGGTTTAAGTTTGGCAAAACTAACATATTTCAATGTTTTTTCAATATAAATTACACAAAAGAGAAAGAAATCTGTCACACTTTCGTCACAATCTGTTTGTAATATAGCAGTCATAAGATAAAAATATTAGCGGATACGTCGGCAGCGCAACATGACAGCAGGCTCATACATATATCCGCAGATGAAAGGCAGGTTTTAGTTATGGACAATGAGAACAATAACCAAGAAAACATGAATTCTGAAAATGTTAGCCGGGAAAGTATCAATCCGGATAATATGGTTCAAAAAGATGCGGACCATGAGAATGTGAGTGCGCAGACAGGTTCGGAAATGGGGAGCGTTTCAGTAGAGAAAACTGATAATTCTGTTACAGAGCCGACACAATCCACTTACCATTTAGAAAAGGAATCGATTCCGGTACAGAAGGAATATGTGTCAGGCAATACCGAGACTGCGCCACGTCAGGCTAATCCATATCAGCAGACCGTTCAGCCGACAGGCAATCCTTACCAGAGTGGTAACGCATATGGTCAGGGGATATATACGGGCAATGATTACGCTGCAACAGGAGAAGCTCCTAAGAAGAAATCCAAAAAGACTAAGAATAAAAAGCAGGGAAGTGGCAAAGCCAAGAAAGCTTTTGTATTTGTTGGAAAGGCAGCGGCTTTTGGTCTTATAGCAGGCGGAATCATGTTTGGTGTCAATGCCATAGGTAATAAGGCCGTAGGTAAAAATGTTAAAACAACGGAAATTAAGACGGTTACTACAAGTGATAGCGGAATGAAAGATAATTCTGCCGGAAACAGTAATGTGGCAGATGTTGCTGAAGAGGTTATGCCTTCCATAGTTTCCATAACTAATACGTCTGTACAGGTGGTTCGTTCATGGTTCCAATCCTATGAGCAGGAAGTTCAAGGGGCAGGATCGGGCATAATCATTGGACAGACTGATAAAGAGATACTGGTAGCAACCAACAACCATGTTATAGATGGAGCCAAAGAACTTACAGTATCATTTAGCGATGAAACAGCGGTTGAGGCTACAATCAAGGGAGTAGATGAAGCCATGGATCTCGCGGTTGTCGCTATTGATGTAGATGATATGGAGAAAGAGACACTTGATAAGATTAAGGTCGCTGCATTAGGTTCTTCGGAAGATCTAAGAGTCGGTGAGTCAGCTATAGCGATAGGTAATGCCCTTGGATACGGACAGTCGGTTACAGTTGGATATATAAGCGCTTTGGACAGAGAAGTGGATGCAGACGGCAAGACGATGAAGCTGCTGCAGACAGATGCAGCCATTAATCCGGGTAACAGTGGTGGTGCACTTCTTAATGAGAAGGGTGAAGTTATCGGTATCAATACAATGAAGTATGTGGACAGCACTGTAGAGGGAATGGGATATGCCATTCCAATTTCCAAAGCTATTCCGGTCATAAATGATCTTATGAATGCTAAGGTTATCAAAGAGAGTGAGCAGGGTTATCTGGGAATTCAGGGTAGTGACAGTACAGATGAGTATGCGAAGAATTTCAATATGCCTAACGGTGTATATGTAGTTAAGATTCTTGAGGATTCTCCGGCAGATAAATGTGGTCTCAAGGCCGGTGATATAATCACAAAGTTTGGTGACAGAGAAGTAACCTCTATGGAGGGACTCCAAAGCATTCTTTCAAAGAAAGAGGCCGGTGAAGAGATAGAGATGGTCGTTCAGAGAAATAATGAGAAGGGTGAGTATAAAGAAATCACACTTACTGTAACTCTCGGTGCCAAGAAAGATATGCCTGCTGATGAGAAGGAAAAGTCTTCTAAGAACTCTAAGGAATCAAAGGATGACAATTCCGATGAGGAAAGTGATGGCGATGAAAATATTCAGGAACCGGAAGGCGACAACGGGTATGATGAATATGAATATAATGATGGTGAAGATGGATATCAGGATATGAACCCGGAAGATTTCTTCCGTCAGTTCGAGGAATATTTCAATCGTTGATTATGATCTGTAACACATGTACCGCGAAATGCATATGCATTTCGCGGTTTTTTTGATGTTATTTCTCAATAACCTATTTCCCTCTTTACTAATTGTGAATTAAATGTGAAAATGTAAAAGAAAGTAAAATTAACTATTGACCAATGGTCATTATTGTAGTATATTCTCTTTTGAAAGAAAATGACTAATGTTCATTTTTGATTAAAGAAAGGTAATTAGTCATTCTGAAAGGAGAGCGAGATAAATGATAGCAGTCGGAAAATGGATCACACGACATAAAGCATTAATTATCATTTTAAGTATTTTACTTATCATTCCGTCAATTATAGGAATGGTGAAGACAAGAACTAATTATGATCTGTTGAGTTACCTCCCTGAATCACTAGAGACAGTGTCAGGACAGAACATAATGGTAGATGAGTTTGGGATGGGTGGTTTCTCCATGATAATAGTTGAAGGCATGGAGATGAAGGATGTAAGCGCCCTCAAAGAGAAGATAACCAAGATAGATCATGTGGAAGATGTCATATGGTATGACAGTATCATGGATATCACGATTCCAGTAGAGATGCTTCCGGAGAAGTATAAAGATGCTATATTTAATGGCGATGCAACAATGATGATAGCGTTGTTTGATGATACCACGTCGGCAGATAATTCCATGAATGCAGTTACTGAGATTAGAAAGGTTGTCAATGAACAGTGTTTCGTATCCGGCATGACGGCATTGGTTACAGATGTTAAGGATCTGGCGCTTTCACAGATTCCGATATATGTGGTTATAGCAGCAATCTCAACATTGTTTGTATTGATACTGACAATGGATTCTTTCTTTACACCGATTATATTCCTTTCGGGAATTGGTCTTGCAGTGCTTTATAATCTTGGTACCAATATTTTCCTTGGTGAAACAAGTTACATTACCACAGCGCTTACTGCAGTTCTTCAATTAGGGGTAACAATGGATTATTCAATATTCCTTTTGGAGAGTTACAGAGCCAACAAGTTAAGATACCCTGATGACAGAGAAAGAGCAATGGCTCACGCCATTTCTAATACATTCGTTTCCGTATGTGGAAGTTCACTGACAACTGTGGCAGGTTTCATGGCATTATGTGTCATGACCTTTGCATTAGGTCGTGATCTTGGTCTTGTAATGTCAAAGGGTGTACTGCTCGGAGTTATTGTGTGTGTAACGGTTCTTCCATGTCTTATCCTTGTGTTTGATAAACAGATTGAGAGATGGAGCCACAGGGAATGGATACCTGAGTTCCATAAACTATCTGATTTTATTTTGAAATACAGGTGGATAGCTATTATCTTGTTTGTGGTAATGTTCATACCTGCCGCACACGGTAATAATAATGTTTCTATATACTACAATTTGGACAGAGGTCTTCCGAAGGATCTTCAATCGTCAATAGCCAATAAGAAGTTAGAGGAAGAATTTAATATGAGCGTTATGCATATAGTAATGCTTCCGTCGGGACTTGATTCGGATGTTAAGACCGAGGCTATAGAGAAGATGAAGAAGGTTGATGGAGTTAAATGGGTAATTGGTATGAATTCGGTTTTAGGAGCTGATGTTCCGGAATCTATGGTTCCTAAGAAATATAAAGAAATGCTTACCAGTGATAACTATGAATTGATGTTTGTATGCTCCAATTATAAGACGGCTTCTGAAGAAGTGAATGAACAGATAGCAGAGCTGACAAAGATTGCCAAAGGAGTAGATGAGTCATCTATGGTAATCGGTGAAGCTCCTCTTACAAAAGATCTGATGGATACAACGAATGTTGACCTTAAGAGAGTTAACTATCTGTCAATTGCGGCTATATTTGTAATCATACTGATAACATTTAAGTCAATATCACTTCCGGTTATTCTGGTGGCGGTTATTGAGTTTGCAATATATGTGAATATGTCATTTCCTTACTACAGTCATACACCGCTTGTATTTGTGGCAAGTATAGTTATTGGAAGTATTCAGCTTGGTGCAACTGTGGATTATGCAATCCTTATGACATCAAGATATCTTAAGGAGCGTGGACTTGGAAAGACTAAGAAAGACGCTATATCAATCGCGCACAAGGCATCAATCAAGTCGATTGTAATCAGTGGTTCATGTTTCTTTGCGGCAACATTTGGTATAACACTTTACTCAAGTATAGATATGATCGGGTCAATATGTACACTCCTTGCCCGTGGTGCTGTTATAAGTGTAATCGTGGTCATAACGATACTTCCGGCACTGCTGTGGCTTTTTGATCCGTTGATTTGTAAGACCACATGGGGATTACGCAAGATAAAGCTTGGAAAGAATGCAGATTATAAGAATGCTTGAGTTAATGAGTAACTTAGAGTGAATAAGCTGCTTCTCAAATAAATCTATATAATTAATATCAAGTAATAAATGTTATTCGGCATACGTATAGTTTGTCTGAATGTATATCAGAAGGAGGAATTCTTATGAAGTCATTAAAGAAAATAACAGCAGTTACATTATCGGCAACGATGGTTTTTGGACTTATTACAGGACCTGTTACTGCAACCTATGCGGCAGAAAGTGTACAGAAAGAAGAGACGGTATATGTTAATCAGACCGCTACAGGTGATATCAAGAGTATAACAGTTTCCGATTGGCTTAAGAATGTGACAGGAACGGGCGAGATCAAGGATAAGTCGAATCTTAAAGATATCAAGAATGTCAAGGGGAATGAAGAGTTCACTGAGAGTAACGGTAATCTTACCTGGAAGGCAAATGATGCCGACATCTATTATCAGGGCACGACTACAGAGAAACCTCCGGTTGGCGTGAAGGTTTCCTACAAGTTGGACGGTAAGGACATAAAGGCTGAAGAACTTGCCGGCAAATCCGGAAATGTGGAGATAACTCTTAAATACTTCAATAACACAAGTTATGAGGATGAGATAGACGGAAAGACGACAAAGCTTGCCAGTCCGTTTTTGATGGCTTCAGCGGTAATACTTCCGGTTGACAATTTCGCAGAAGTTGAGGTGAGTCAGGGTAAGGTTGTATCTGAGGGTAGTAATCAGATTCTTGTTGCATACGGTATGCCGGGACTTTTTGACAGTCTTAAACTTGCAGATGATACAAGAGAAAAACTGGAAGATAAGTTAAGCGATACGGTAACCATCAAAGCAAAAGCCACAGATTTTGAATTGGCTTCCATTTATACAGTTGCCACTTCGGATGAGTTCTCGGAAATTGAACTTGACGAGAACAGTGATATGGATGATCTCGAAGATGCACTCGATGAATTGGATGATGCGTCCGAACAGCTTGTGTCCGGAACATCAACTCTGTCAGAGGGCGTTGGAACTTTGAAGGATAACTTCAAGGAGTATGCCGGTGGGGTAACTAAAATCAGTAAAGGTGCATCGAGTCTTTCATCAGGAGCTGACAGCCTGTCAAAGGGTGTGGCAAAGTATACAGACGGTGTTAAATCATTAACAGATGGCGCAAAGGACTATGTGAAGGGAACAGGAAGTCTTACTTCAGGTGTCAAAGCCTATGTGGCCGGAGAGAAGCAGATTGATGAAGGTGCAAAGCAGTTATACGAAGGAAGTAAGGGATTTCCTGAACAGTACGGACAATTTGCATCAGGATTAAATGAATATGTTGCCGGCGTTGATCAGGCGGCAGCGGGAGCAGGAACATTAAAAGAGGGTGCGACTTCGGTTTCCGATGGTGTGGAACAGTTGGTCGATGAGTCACAAAAAGGTGCGGATCAATTATCTGAGGGAGCTGCAAGTCTGAAAAATGGTGTTGATAAGTTGCAGGAGAACACTGAATACTACAAGAATGCAATTGCAGGGCTCAAAAAATTGAGAGAGAGCATGGATGATGCCGATCCAAGAAAAGAGTCGCTTTCTACTGCTATTTCAGCATTGGAAACAGGGTATGCAAATGAGACAGGCGGACTTGCCCAGTTGAGTGAAGGAATCAGTGGAAAACTAATTCCGGGAATAGAAGGAATGAAGACAAAGCTTCAATCAGATGATGTCAAAACATTGGTAGATGGCGCAAAGAGTGTAGCAAAGGGAGCCGGAGATCTTGCGGGAGGTCTTGGTACACTTTCGTCAAATAATAAGGGTAAAGATTTGAAGGACGGCAGTTCGACTGTGAGCGCGGGAATAACTTCCGTAGTCGGTGGTATCACCAATCTTTATAATGGTATCAAGAAATTGAGTGAGAATAATAATGCTCTTACAACTGGAGCGGATACACTTGAAAAGAGTGGTTCACTTCTCACAAGTGGAATAGGTCAGTTGACGTCAAGCAGTAAAGACCTTAAGAGCGGTGCCGCACAACTTTCAAAAGGGGCGAAGACACTGTCTACCGGAACAGCTTCATTAGATACCGCTACAGGAAAAGTTAATGAAGGAATCGGTAAATTATCAGAAGGTTCGGATAAACTTTCAGACGGTATGAGCGAGTTCAAATCCCAAGGTACTGACAAGATTAAGAGTGAGTATAATGATAAGGTTAAGACTGTTATAGATCGTTTTGATTCATTGACGGGTGAGGCAGGACAATATAACAGTTTCTCTGGAATAGCAGATGGGATGAAGGGTAAAGTTAAATTCATATTCCAGACGGCAGAGATAAAAAATGAGGATTGACAACTGCTATTGTCAGTTAAGTTAAAATAGTGTATTATGTGAAATGTACTTGCAGGATCGGACATAAATATTTGTTCCGGTCCTGTTGTAAAATGATGAAAGATTGTTAATACGGAGATGATACTTTGGGAAAAGTAGAAGAGAATAAGAGAAAAAAGAAAGATGCAATAGTCAATTCGGCATTTGCTTTGTTTATAGATCATGGTATTAAGGATACATCGATCGCTGATATTATGAAGAAGGCTGAACTTGCAAAGGGAACATTTTATCTGTATTTTAAAGATAAATACGAAGTGAGAGACTATCTGGTGAGAAAGAAAGCGGCGCAGTTGTTTGAAAATGCTATTGTGGCTCTTAAAGAAAACAATATTACTGAGTTTGATGACAAGATAATATTTATTGTTGACAATTTATTGGATCAGCTTAATAATAACAAAATTTTATTGAAGTTTATATCGAAGAATTTGAGTTGGGGAATACTCAGACACTCCATTGAGAACACCACTGTAAATGAAGGTGAGAGTGCGGCGGACTATATAGAGCAGTTAGCTAAGAGCAGCGGCAGACACATCAGAAATCTTGAGATGATGGTATTTATGATTGCTGAATTGGTAAACTCTACGGCACATTCGGTAATACTTTATAAGCAGCCGGTTGAACTTTCTGAATTGAAGAAGGAATTGTATCCGCTGATTATTAACATGGTTCACTCTTTTGAAGAAACATGTTAACAGAAAATTTACATTTCTTTCAAAAAGAATTTATAATTATATAATGCCTGGATTATTGATTTAATGAGCTTTTGTGATATACTGAATACATTGTCATGATTTACGTGTCAATGTATTCATTTTTTATATCATTGAGTGACAAAAGACACTTTTGACACTGTATCAAAATATTTAATATATGGTGAGAGCATTATGAAAAAAAGAAAGAATATAGCTCTTTTTGTAGCTATGCTGGAGAATGAATATTCGTATTCTATTTGTGAAGGAGCTCTTTTGGGAGCTAAAGAAATAGATGCTAATCTTTTTATTTTTCCGGCAGGTATTTTGAATGCCGTTTATGAGTCATATGAATATAATAGGTATCGCTATCAGTACAATACTCTTTTTTCCTGTATCGGGGCAAAGGGATTTGACGCCGTAGTAATAGAATACGGAACGATAGCCTCTTTTCTAAATGATGATGACAAGAAGAATTTTCTTAAAACTATTGACTCTGATATTCCGACTATACTTTTGGGCGGCCACGCTGATGGCTTTTCAAGTGTTTTAGTTAATAACAGAGCCGGTCTGCGGGAAGCTGTCAATCATCTGATCGCTGAACATGAATGTAAAAGAATAGGTTTTTTGAGTGGACCGGTAGATACTAATAGTGATGCGAAGGAACGACTGGAAGTGTTTTATGACACGATGAGAGAGCAAGGGCTGGAAGTTTCGGAAGATTATGTTGCTTATGGTAATTTTTCAGAGTATTCCGAAGAAGCAGTGGGAAAACTGTTAGATCGACACCCGGATTTACAGGCTATCGTGTGTGCCAATGATAATATGGCTGTTGGAGTATATAAAGAATTGCGAAAACGGGGATTGACCCCGGGAAAAGATATTAAGGTTACCGGATTTGATAATAGTCCTGTTGCCATGTTGTTAGAACCAAATTTAACTACAGTTAAGGCTGACGCAAAAGAGTTGGCTTACAAAGCAATAATTGAAACTGTTAATGTTATAGAAAATAAACGGATTATACATGAATATGTAGATTCGCAGTTACTTATTAATACTTCCTGTGGCTGTAACAACAGATTGATATTAGAGAACGATATTAATGATATTTTTGATGATATAAAAGAAGTGGGAGTCGAATCTGTGGCGGATCGATTGTTTGAAAAGTATTTCAATTCATACTTTGAAAACAATCGAACAATCAAGATAAAGAATATTGTCAGAGGTTTTTTTGCATATTATTTTAACCTTGTTGATGATAACGGTGGGCTGCACCTTGATACAAAAGAATTCAAGGAAAAATATGAGGGCTTTACACAGGTATATAAAGAGGGATATATAGATTTGGAAATGTTTTTGTCGGTGGGATTCGTTATGGAGGGATGCCTGTTAAAGATGATATCGGCTGAACATGATAAGTTGTTAGTTTCCCGCATTATGTCTTCGGCCAATCTTAATCTGATTGGCTCGTTGACAAAGCATAAGCTGCTGGTAGATGATCATGATAAGAATTACGAGGTCATACTTACTAATGTGGTAAGAGATATGATATATTTTTCAAATACCGAAAAGGCTAAGTATCAGGCGGTTCTTAACAAATTAATTGGTATGAATGCCCCGTCTGGTTATGTTTTCACATATGAAGAGGGAATTAATCATAAAGAAAAGGATGTATGGAAACGGCCTGACAAGATTTATGTTAAGGCGTACTATAACGGTGATGATGTTCATGTCTATGAAGGATTGGAAAGACCGACGGATTTCAATGAGATATTTACAGACAGGTTTGTTCCGAAGGACAGAAGATTTGATATTTTGGTTACCCCGCTATATTCAGGTGAAAGACAGTATGGAATTATGATGGTTGAAACGGAGCTTGAGAAGTTCCGTCTTGCATTCCAGCTTTCCTGTCAGGTCAGCATTTCCATTGATGTGCTGGATATAATTAACAAGCAGAATGCTATCAAGAGGGAGCTGGAAATTAACTTAGAGCAGACCATCGCCAATAATAAGATACTTGATGAAATGAGCAGATCTGACCCTCTTACGGGGATTTCTAATCGCCGCGGTTTCTTAGACCGAGTCAAGACAATAATGGATAGTAGTGCATGCAGAGGGAAAAAGGCGATTGCCGTATATGCGGATATGGATAATCTCAAACTGGTAAATGACGAGTTCGGGCATGATGATGGCGACTACGCGCTTAAGACAATTGCCAAAGCGTTAATTGAATCATTTAGGCAGTCTGATGTGGTGGCGAGAATGGGTGGTGACGAATTTGCCGCATTTGCACTTGTTTCAGATGATCATTTTGAAGAAATAATCAGAGAAAGAGTCAAAGATACTCTTAACAAAATGAACGATAATAATGATAAGCCTTATTACGTCGGTATGAGTATGGGAACATATGAATTTGTTATAGGTGAAGAAACCAATATCGATCAAATACTTAATAAGGCTGATGCTGATCTATACCATGAAAAGAAGAATAAGAAAAAGGTTTTATATAAGCCGGGTTATGGCAAAAAGGGCTGAAAGTAAAGTCGTGCGTTGTCCTAACTTAATATTTTTTCGATAAGATAGATTATCAGGAGCGGGAATCCGGTTATCCCTGCTCCTTTTTGTGCGTGACACTTTATATGCATTTACGGTTGACAAACGAAGTGATATGGATATAATAAATACTTGCCTAAGGAAAGTATTGCCTATATTTTGAATCTACATAAGTTAAGTACAAAATGAACCATCTTAATCAGAAGGTTAAATAATATATGGTTATTTGGGTAAATTTGAAATACAAATGGGGGATTTGAAATGAAAGAAACAGTTGTAGAAGAATTTTATCGAATATTGCACAGAATGCATCAGTGCAGACCGCATGTAAGCAGACAGGGAGAATTGTCTAATGTAGAGTTTTTTATGCTCATGCAGATATCAATGCTGATGGATAGCGTGCTTAAGGAAATATCATTAAAGGATATTAATAAATGCACTGATATGACTATGTCGGCAGCATCGAAAAAGATTACAATTCTCGAAAAAAAAGGATATGTAATAAGACAGGTTTCCCAAAATGACAAGAGAAATATCAATATTATGTTAACTGATGTAGGCAGAAAGATCTGTGAAGATGAAATGGCGAGAAAACGGGAGTGGATAAGCCGTATACTTGCTAAAATGGGTGAGGACGACTCCAGACAGATGTTTGATCTGGTAAATAAATTGTTAGACATAATTGAATCTGAGGATTCAAAGTGATTAAGCTATTCGTATATTATAACATGATAAGGAGACGGAAGAATGTTCAAAGTGTTAAAGTTTGCAAAGGATAAGTGGTACATAATAATACTTATTATTTTGCTGTTATTTGTTCAGGTTTATTGTGAGTTGACACTTCCTGATTATACGTCTGATATTGTGGATGTGGGGATACAGGGGAAAGGTGTGAAATATCCGGTTCCTGAAAAATTAACTGCAGATAGTTTTGATAATCTTAAGCTGTTCATGACGGAAACGGATAAGGAGATAGCAGATAAGTATTATAATCAAAATGATAATAAATATGAGGCTGCTTTAGATGGGCTATCGGAGGACGAGTTGGAAGAACTTAAAGGTGCCATGCTTGTTCCGCAGATGTTAACCATGCTTTTATCTTCGGATAGCGAAGAAGCGAAGATGATGCAAAAAGGACTTGCCGGTGCTTTTGGCATTCCGGAGAGCGAGATTGAGAAAACGGACATTATGGAATTATTCCGTAATATGCCGGATGTGCAGAGAAATGCCATTCGTGAAGCGTTAGAAAAACAGATGAAGAATTATCCTGAATATATGTTGGAGGCATCCGGAACTGCATTTGTTCAGATGGAATATGAGAAGATGGACGTTGATATGAATGCATATCAGATGGATTATCTGAAATCAATGGCTTTCAAGATGCTTGTCATAGCTGTGCTTGCGTTAATTATTAGCATCATAGTCGGATATCTTTCGTCAAGGCTTGCCGCATACACTGCTAAGGATCTTCGAAGGAAGGTATTCAGCAAAGTTATGAGTTTTTCCAATGCGGAGATGAATCAGTTTTCCACATCTTCGTTGATAACAAGGTGTACCAATGACGTTCAACAGGTTCAGATGGTGCTGACAATATTTTTCCGTATTGTGGTTTTTGCACCGATAATGGGTGGTGGAGCGATAATCAAGGTCCTCGGCAATACAGCAACTATGGGATGGACTGTTGTTGTGGCGGTACTTGCCGTAATGTTTGTTATTATAGTCCTTATGGTAGTAGCAATGCCCAAATTCAAAGTTATGCAGAAACTCATAGACGGACTTAATCTTGTGTCAAGAGAGATACTTACAGGACTTCCGGTAATACGTGCTTTCGGAAGAGAGGAATATGAAGAAAAGCGATTTGAAGGTGCAAGTAAAGACCTTATGAAGACACAGCTTTTCACTTCGGGTGCAATGGCATTGATGTTTCCTACCATGATGTTCATTATGAACGGAGTAAGCGTGCTTATCGTATGGGTAGGGGCAGGTAAGATAGATACGGGTTCATTGCAGGTGGGAGATATGATGGCATTTCTCGTATATGCAATGCACATTGTCATGAGCTTTCTCTTCATTTCAATGGTGGCGATATTACTTCCCCGAGCAGCCGTTGCAGCCGATAGAATAGATGAGGTTCTTAATTCTGAGACTATGATTCTTGATAAAGAGAAACCGCTTAAAATACCTGATGGTGCAGGAGAGGTTAAATTTAACAATGTCTCCTTTGCTTATCCTAACGCAAAAGAAGATGCACTTAAGAATATAGATTTTACTGCCAAGGCAGGTAAGACAACAGCAATCATAGGAAGTACCGGATGTGGTAAATCTACACTTGTTAATCTAATCCCAAGATTGTTTGATGTGAAGGAAGGCTCTATAACTATTGATGGAGTTGATATAAGGGATGTTAAGATGAAAGAGTTAAGGAGAGAGATTGGTTTTGTGCCACAGAAGGGTACGTTGTTTTCCGGTACCATTTCCTCCAACATAAGATTCGGTAATAAGAATGCTTCCGATGACGAGGTTATCAGGGCAGCTGAGATAGCTCAGGCTACGGAATTCATTGATACTAAAGAGGGTAAATATGATTCGGGGGTTGCACAGGGTGGTAACAATGTTTCCGGAGGTCAGAAACAGCGTCTTGCCATAGCAAGAGCAATTGCCAAAAAACCGAAGATATATATATTTGATGACAGTTTTTCAGCTCTTGATTATAAGACGGATGCGGCTTTGAGAAGAGCGCTCAAACAAAATGTCGGGGATGCCACGGTTATTATTGTGGCACAGAGAATAAGCACTATAATGCATGCTGATCAGATATTGGTTTTAGAAGATGGGCAGATTGTTGACAGAGGAACCCATGAGGAACTTATGAAAAATAGTGAGATATATCAGCAGATAGCAGAGTCACAGATTTCGCAGAATTAATTGCCCAAAAAGGTATTGAAGGAAGGAGACCGAAATGGCAGATAGAATAAAACAACCGCAAAGGAGACGGGGACCTCATGGAAGAGGACCGCAGGGACCGGTGGAAAAGGCAAAGGACTTTAAGGGTACCCTTAAAAAACTAATATCATATATTTCGAAATACCATGTGTTACTTGTTTTTGTAGCAATACTTACTGCGGCTTCAACTATATTTAATATAATGGGACCGAAGGTTTTGGGTAAGGCAACAACCGAGATTTTCAACGGTCTTATAAGAAAGATACAGGGTGGAACAGGAATTGATTTTACAAGACTCTCACATATAATACTTTTGCTTGTGGGATTATATCTTTTCTCAATGGTAATGAATTATATTCAGGGGCTTATCATGGCTAATGTTGTGCAAAAGATTGCATTTCAAATGAGAAAAGAAATCTCGGAGAAGATTAATCGTCTTCCGATGAATTATTATGACAGGAACAGTGTGGGGGATGTGTTGTCAAGGATAACCAATGATGTGGACACACTTACCCAGGGGCTGAATCAGTCTGTAACACAGTTGATATCATCAGTTGCAACACTTATAGGAATACTTATAATGATGCTTTCCATATCGCCGCTTATGACGCTTATAGCGTTAATGCTGTTACCGGTTTCAGGAATAGGTGTAGCTATAATTTTCAAAAATTCACAGAAATATTTTGTGGATCAGCAAACTTTCCTCGGTGATGTGAACGGACAGATAGAAGAAAATTTTGGCGGGCACAATGTTGTTAAATTATTTACCAGAGAGGATATTGTTTTAGAGGAATTCAACGAGACTAACGATAAGTTGTATAACTCTGCCTGGAAAGCTCAATTCATATCAGGAATGATACAGCCGATAATGGTATTCATAGGTAATCTCGGATATGTTGGGGTGGTTATCTTGGGAGGATATCTCAGTATAAAGGGTGTCATCGAGGTTGGTGATATTCAATCATTTATCCAGTATGTAAGACAGTTTACACAGCCTATTCAGCAGGTCGCTCAGATTTCCAATATGCTTCAGTCCACTGTGGCTGCTGCAGAGAGAGTGTTTGGACTCTTAGAGGAGCCTGAGGAAAAAATGCTATCAGATAATCATACGGAAAAATCAATTGATAATATCAAGGGTGATATTACATTTTCTCATGTATGTTTCGGGTATTATCCGGATAAGATTATACTTAAAGATTTCTCGGCAGAAGTCAAAGACGGTCAGAAAGTTGCTATAGTGGGACCGACGGGAGCCGGTAAGACTACTTTGGTCAAACTGCTTATGAGGTTCTATGACCTCAATTCCGGTGACATATATATTGACGGGGTTAATGTCAATGAGTTCGATAAGAAGGAAGTGAGAAATGCTTTCGGTATGGTACTTCAGGATACATGGCTTTTTAAAGGTACAATAATGGAGAATATAAGGTACGGAAGGCTTGATGCAACAGATGAAGAGGTTATCGCCGCAGCAAAAGCTGCTCACGCTCATCATTTCATACAGACACTTCCGGGAGGCTATGATATGGAATTAAATGAAGAAGCCACTAACGTTTCACAGGGACAGAAACAGCTTCTTACAATAGCCCGCGCCATATTGGCTAATAAAAAACTGCTTATATTAGATGAGGCTACTTCTTCTGTTGATACAAGAACGGAGGTAAGAATCCAAAAGGCTATGGATAATCTCATGAAGGGAAGAACGAGTTTCATTATAGCTCACAGATTGTCTACAATTCGGGATGCGGACATTATCCTTGTAATGAAGGATGGAGATATAATAGAACAGGGCAGCCACGAAGAACTTCTTGCAGAAGGTGGATTCTATGCAGAGTTATATAACTCGCAATATGAGCGCATAGCATAGTAACCTGTTTGAACAAAATATGATTTGAATGTAGCTTGAAAATATGGTAGAATAGGAACGATTTTAAATAGAGGCAATATATGCCCGTTTGATAAGGAGATTAAGAGCATGGAACAATACAAGAAGGAATTTATCGAATTTATGATTGATTGCAACGTATTGAAGTTTGGTGATTTCGTAACTAAGAGTGGAAGAAAAACGCCGTTCTTTGTTAATACAGGCTTTTACAGAACCGGCTCTCAGTTAAAGAGGCTTGGTGAATACTATGCAGAGGCAATCAATAATGAATTTGGAATGGATTTTGATGTTCTTTTCGGACCTGCATACAAAGGAATTCCTCTTACGGTTGCAACGACTATGGCGATTGCCGATATTTATGATGAGGATATCAGATATTGCTCTAATCGTAAAGAAGTCAAGGATCACGGTGATAAAGGAATACTTCTTGGCAGTCCCATCGAAGACGGCGACAAGGTTGTGATTATTGAAGATGTTACAACTGCAGGCACTTCGATTGAGGAAACGCTTCCGATAATTAAAGCCCAGGGTGATGTTCATATGGTTGGAATGGTTGTATCCGTTGACCGTATGGAGCGTGGTCAGGGTAAGAAATCAGCACTTTCCGAAATTGAAGAGAAGTACGGATTCAAGACAACATCTATCGTTACCATGAAGGAAGTAGTTGAACATCTTTATAACAGACCTTATAAAGGCAAAGTAATAATAGATGATACCTTGAAAAAAGCAATTGATGCATATTATGAGCAATATGGTGCAGAATAAGACGTATGTTTAACGGAGGTGGAATTATGAGCGAGAAAATATATAAGACCATGGGAAAGACCGGGGCATGGAGTATAGCGTTTGGTGTTATTTTAATCGTTACCGGACTTACGGTTGGAATAATGCAGATAATCTACGGTGGAAAGCTTCTTATGGATAGAAAAGATATAACATTTTGACATTTATATTTTTATAGGCAATTACGAAACGACAAGATATACCTTCAGAGCAGATGAATTTGAGGCTGCTTTGAAGGTATTTTTATATATTTAGAAAAAGGTCTTTTATTATATTAACAAATGTGGTATAGTATGTTTTGTCATATAGTTATGAAAACTATGTGTCAGAATGTTATAAGTATAGGAGAGTATGTAATGTCATATCAGATTATCACGGACAGCTCGTGCGATATTCCGTTAGCTACGGTTAAAGAAAAGAATTTGTATGTTGTTCCGTTCTATGTATCATTTGATAACGAAAGATATTATAAGGAAAATGTTGAGATAGAGGTAAGGGAATTTTATCAGAAGATGGTGGATAATCCTGAGGTGTTTCCAAAGACATCACTGCCATCGGTTGAAGACTATATAGAAGCATTTACGCCCTTTATCAAAGAAGGGAAAGATATTATATGTATCTGTATAACCACAAAGTTTTCCGGTTCTTATAATTCCGCATCATCGGCAAAAGATATTTTGCTGGAGGAATATCCGAAGGCTAAGATAACTGTAATTGATGCTACCGTCAATACGGTTTTGCAGGGAATACTGGTATTAGAGGCCTGCAGAATGCAGGAGAACGGACTTGCCTACGAGGAGGTCGTGGAAAACGTAGAGAGGATTAAGGCAACCGGAAGAATTATTTTTACGGTTGGCAATATGGATTATCTTATTCACGGCGGCAGGGTTGGTAAGGTAATGAAAGTTGCGGTTAATGCATTGAAGATTCGACCTATGATTATCTTGAAAGAAGGGGAGATATTCCCCTTTGGAGTTGCCAGAAGCAGGAAGAAATCAATTCAAAAGATATTAGAGAAGACAAGAGCACATTTTGAAGAAATCAAAGAATCACCGGAGGATTATGAGATTGTAGTAGGTTATGGTTATGATTATGAAGAGGCTTTGGAGTTTCGGGATGAGCTTGTCAAATCTCTTTCGGAATATTCCACAAAGAAAGATGTTGATATCTTCCAAATAGGAGCGATGATAGGTGTCCATACGGGACCGTTTCCGCTTGGAATAGGATTGATACGCAAGTATGACAGATGATTGATTATCGACGAATGCCCCCATATATTGTGGGGGCTTCTTTGCGCCATAAAACATATGGTGCTGATTTGTATAATTTGCTAATTATGTGGAAAAATATAGTTATAGATATTGTAAACAACTAATGTAAAAGGCTGTTGTAAAGTTGCACAAAATGATTTTGATGGAGTGTGAAAAATGCAGAAAATCACTCAAATTCGTAAAACCACTTACAAATTTGTGTAAAATTTGTTAATATATAAATGTGAAAAGAGTTTGGCTGATTAAGAAAGAGAGGAGTAACATGTTTAAAGTCGGTGAGTATGTCGTTAATGGTACGAACGGCGTATGTAAAGTCGAGAAGATTGGACCAAT
>JAFUGT010000109.1 GCA_017469275.1 Lachnospiraceae bacterium | reverse complement strand
TGTACACATTATTCGTAATAAGCATCATTAGTCTCTATCCCCACATTAACTTCATCCTTGGCAATTATTTGAAAAAATCTCTTCTGTATGGAAGTATTAATAAGATTAGTGCTGAAAGTAAATGTTAGTATCCCATTATAGGAACAAACACCCGCTTTCATATTCTGCCCTTTAGACATTGACAGGATTACATAGAAGTTCTCAATGTACTTCCTGTAGGGTTCTTTAATATCAATATTACCTATATTGGTAACAGTGGCTGAGGTTGCTTTTGCCGATAATCCATACACCTGCTTCATGGCAAAGTTCTTAACTACCAGAGGAATCGCTCTCAAAATCCAGTTCTGCTCATTAGAAACATTATAGGACATTATATTATTAAGGTTCTCAGGAGTGATCTGTTCTTTAAGATTATCCGCAACTATTCTTATAACTTCTTCCAATGTATAATCATCTTTTTCCGGTTTGAATACCGCCGATACCATAGCAAAAAAATTCTTCATGGTATGTGACTCATAGTAAGGTCTAAGATTAACCGGCACGCAGCAACATATGGGTAACTTTGAAGGCATTCCTTTTAAATACTCGCGATATACACTGTAAATGAATACTGCAACCAGATATTGGTTGATAGTTACTCCATATTTTTTGGATGCCTTCTTCAACTGATCTACTGGCATATATCCATGAATAACTCCTATCTCTCCCTTAGGAAGTTTCTCTCCCTTTAACATCAATGCCCGTTCTGAATTATATACTTTGGCATGTCCTTTCTTGAAATTCTTGACATAACTGTCCTCCTGATCGAGGAAAATGCCTGATGAAATCTTATCCTTTACCACATCAAGAAGTTCAGGGTATCTGAGTCTAAGATATTGATAAATCAACTCTTTCAAGAAAATGATTCCACCTGAGCCATCCGTCAATGCATGAAATACTTCCAGGTTGATTCTTTTCTGATAGTATGTCACTCTGAACATATACTGATTATTCTTACTTTTGTTAATATAAGCACCGGGGTAAGAATACTCCTCACATACAATCGGCGCCGGTTTGGTATTCTCCTCGAAATAGTACCAGAAAAAACCCATCTTAAGTCTCATACGGAAGACCAGAAAATGAGGAAGAATCCTGTCAAGCGCTTCCTGTAACAATACCCTGTCAATCTCTTCCGTCAGTGTCACTGAAATTCTGTATACGTTAGACATATCTTCATTGGCTATGACCGGAAAAAGATTGGCTGTGTTGTCAAGTTTATCCCATGCGAGATGCCCGGTACGAATTTTTCTCTTAGGCGTGGATTTTCTATTATCTGTACGCACCTCACTATTACTTTCGCCGGCAGCCAAATCAGGTTTTTTATTATCATTTGAACTGCTATTCTCATCTGTTTTATTGTTGTCTATGACCATATCTGACATAAAATATCACCTATTAAATAATTAATACATACCCATACACTACAAAGATATTATACTGATCTGATTTTTACTATGATAAAGCTTTCAATTTTATCCATGGTTGATTTTTGATCTCTTTCTAAGAGTCGGATCAAGAATCTTCTTTCGGATTCTTATATTCTCCGGCGTTATCTCAAGAAGTTCGTCCGTATCAATAAATTCAAGCGCCTGTTCAAGACTTAATATCTTAGGCGGTGTAAGTTTCAATGCATCGTCAGAACCTGAAGCACGTGTATTTGTAAGGTGTTTTGCCTTACATACATTTATCTCTATGTCTTCAGCCTTCCCGGTCTGTCCTATGACCATACCGGCATATACCTGCTCGCCCGGACCTATGAATAGTGTTCCCCTGTCCTGCGCATTAAATAATCCGTAGGTTATAGAGGTTCCTGTCTCAAACGCGATAAGCGATCCCTGATTTCTATACATCATATCGCCCTTATATGGTCCATATCCATCGAAAATTGTATTGATTATACCTGTTCCCTTCGTCGAGGTCATAAAGTCTCCTCTAAAGCCTATAAGCCCTCTTGCCGGAATCTTAAACTCCAGTCTTATTGTACCGTCATGAGCAGGATTCATGGCTTGAAGTTCACCCTTACGCTCATTTAACATACTGATTATTGTACCGGAAAATTCCTCCGGTACATCTATGTATGCAATCTCCATAGGCTCTAACTTCTTACCGTTTTCATCTTCTTTATATATGACCTCTGCTTTACTGACTGCAAATTCATAACCCTCTCGTCTCATATTCTCA
>JAFUGT010000108.1 GCA_017469275.1 Lachnospiraceae bacterium | reverse complement strand
TTTGTGCATATTATGCAGTTCCAACACAGACACGTTCTCACTCCGTTGCTCACGTAGCGGTACTAATGCACCAAAATACGGTGCATAAGTACCGACGGTCGCAAAGGGTCTGTTTATGGAATCTGTATAATATGCACAACAAAATACAATTCATTCGAGCGTTTCGCAATTACCTATTTTTTTCAAAAATTGGAAGGAGAAATTATTATGATGAAATTTTTCTTGTGGAGTTAATGGATATTTGGTAAAATTAGAATATGATCCATTGACTCCATTTTCTATGTTGAGGTTGATGATAAGTAATGTGTGAAAGAATATATTGGACAGATGGAGAGCTAAGAGCATCTTAAGTATTACTACAAATGGAGGTATATGTACAAATGTATAACGTCAAATCATTAAAGGCAGAGGAGTTTATTAATCATGAAGAGATATTGGAGACGTTAGAGTACGCAGATAAGAATAAGAATAATTATGAGTTGATCGATCAACTGCTTAAAAAGGCAGAGCCTAAAAAAACTGACAGGGGAGTGGAATGTTCGGGATTGACTCATCGGGAAGCCAGTGTGTTATTAGCGTGTGATGATCCCGAGATAACAGAGAAAATTTATGCACTTGCCAGAAAAATCAAGGAAGCATTCTATGGGGACAGAATAGTAATGTTTGCGCCTTTGTATCTGTCTAATTATTGCGTGAATCAATGTGTATATTGTCCATACCATTTGAAAAACAAAGAGATACCCAGAAAGAAACTGACCCAGGAAGAGATCAAACAGGAGGTTATCGCCTTACAGGATATGGGACACAAACGTCTTGCCATTGAATGTGGGGAGGATCCTGTCAACAATCCGATTGAATATGTATTAGATTCGGTTAAGACCATTTATTCAATAAAGCATAAAAACGGAGCTATAAGACGAGTGAATGTCAATATTGCCGCTACTACGGTTGAGAATTACAGAAAACTCAAAGAGGCGGAGATAGGAACATATATATTATTTCAGGAGACTTATCACAAAGAAAGTTATGAGAAACTTCATCCGGCAGGCCCGAAACATGATTATGCCTATCATACAGAGGCCATGGATCGCGCTATGGAGGGTGGCATTGATGATGTAGGACTTGGTGTTTTGTTTGGTCTTGAAATGTATCGTTATGAATTTGCCGGGATACTTATGCATGCGGAGCATCTCGAAGCGGTTCACGGAGTGGGACCACATACTATAAGCATACCAAGAGTCAAACGTGCTTCAGATATTGATCCTAGTGTATTTGATAATGGGATTGATGATGATACATTTGCAAAAATAATAGCATGTATCAGAATAGCGGTTCCATATACGGGAATGATCATTTCAACAAGAGAGAATGAGAGCTGCCGGGAGAAAGTGATGGGACTTGGAATTTCACAGATATCCGGAGGGTCGAGAACTTCTGTTGGAGGATATGCAGGATATTCTCCGTATGAGAGACCTCATGACACGGAGCAATTTGATGTTTCCGATCAGAGAACGCTTGATGAGGTTGTGTACTGGCTTATGAAATCAGGCTATATTCCTTCATTTTGTACGGCATGCTATCGTGCGGGAAGGACCGGTGACAGGTTTATGTCATTATGCAAGATAGGCCAGATTCAAAACTGTTGTCATCCGAATGCATTGATGACATTACAGGAATATCTGACGGATTATGCGAGCCCGGAGACAAAAAGGCTTGGAGAAGAACTTATAGCTAAAGAAATAATGAATGTGCCTAATGAAAAAACAAGGAAGATTGCAATGGAAAACCTGAATCAGATAAAGAATGGCAACAAGAGAGATTTTAGATTCTGATGGGGGTTATAATAAATAAAAAGGAGGACGTCATAGTGAAGCAGACATATGCAAAAAGTGACAGGGGTGATTTAAAGGAGGCATTAAGGGGAATATCCAATCCGGATGCTCTTATTATGATCTCTAATGGTGCTCAATTTGAGCAGCATGTAGCGGAACTTGCAAGTATGTGTCCTAATGTACCATTTATTGCGGGAACAGGGCATTTCTATGGCAAGACAGTCAAGGAAGGAGGGGTTGGACTGATCGCTCTTTCAGGTGTTAAGGCAGTAGCGGGGGTAATGCGCTATGCTTCAACGATGCCGATACATGATGTATCTGAGTTGCAGAAAAATATATCAGCGGTATCTGCAAACAGCAAGGATACTATATGTATTGATATATGTACAGGTAATGATGCCTGTGTACTTACATCAATGGACAGTGTTCTTGGTAAAAGTAAAATATCATTAATAGGTGGAACTTCCATGGATCCTTTTGTGGCTGCTAATGGGGAAGTATATAGTGATGCGGCCGCATATATTCTTATCAAGAATACAGGTGGAAGAATCAAGGCGTATAAGGAGAATCTATACAGACCCCTTGATGATACGAGATTTGTGGCTAGTAAAACTGACAGGGCAAGGTATTATATCGGTGAACTTAACGGAAGACCTGCGAAAGACGTATATAAGGAGCATCTTAATATCAAAGAGAGTGATATTGAGACTCAGACTTTCAAGAATCCGTTTGGAAAAATAACCGGAAAGGATATATGTATAATATCTTTAAAGGAGGTATCCGGTGGAGGATTATGTTGTTACAGGCAGGTAAATGATTCAGATGTTCTTACTCTGTTGGACATGGGCGATTTTAGAGAGATAACCAATGAAACATTAAACAGAATTCGCTCTGATTTTAACAGGGTTTCAGGTATTATTTCTGTTAATTGTGTATTCAGATATATAGTATTTAATAATAATAATTACACAAGTGATTATCTGAATGCGATGTCACAAATCGGCAGCAGTTGTGGATTTTTTGCAAACGGCGAGCACTATAACGGTCAGTTTGTCAATCAGTCTATGTCATGCGTAGTGTTTGAATAAGGGGGTGTGAAAGATGGGTTTATTTAATAGAAACAGAAATGATGTTACATCAATGGCGGCACTTAATGTTGCCGAACAGCCTAAAGACTATACACCTATCAAGCATATAGCCAAGAGTATAAAGGATTATCAGCGTGAGTTGGTAGAGAAAGAAGTTGCTTCTCTCAATGAATTGCAATTTATTCATGAGTCATTTGATATGGTTCTCAAAGAGGATAAAGAGCTGAAAGGTGAAATGGAGAGATTTGCTGAAGTGTTTAGCGGTTTAAATGAATCATCCATGAAATATGAAGATGTGAAGGTGGATATATCACAATCAGTTAACGAAGCCAGATTAAGGATGGAAGAATTGGAGAGAAGCTCTATTGAGTTGAAGAATCAATTTGATGAGATTGAGAATTTCTTTACGACCTTACAGGATTCTATAAAGAGTATTTCTCAGAATATGATGGCAATTACAGCTATTGCCAATCAGACTAATATGCTGGCGTTAAATGCTTCGATAGAGGCGGCAAGAGCCGGAGAACAGGGCCTTGGATTTGCTGTTGTTGCAGAACAGGTTAAAGATCTGGCGGGAGAGATCAAGCAACTTGTTGGCAACGTTGAAGACAACATTAAGAATGTGGATTCAGGAACCAATCAGTTAAGTATCGGTATTTCTGCAGCAAAAGAATCCTTACAGGTTAATATTGATAATGTTGAAGAAACTACTAACAAGATCGATCTTATTAATCAGGCGGCAGCGGGAGCTGATAATGTACAAAGTGAGATTCAAAGTGTTTCCGAAGTAGCTATAAAGGAACTTAAAACATTTACCGGTGAACTTGATAAGATAGAAATGCAGTACAGTGATGTGCAAAGTCATATCGAAAAGGCTAATGATCTTGGAACTACCAAGAGTGTTATGTTTGAAAATATGGATAATATGCTGTCTCAGGTGGAACCTTTGGTCAAGGAATATGAGAAGAGATAGTTCTGTTATCTATATCGTGATATTATGAGCAAAGTAGCCGGGTTGCACACTTGTGTGCAAAATCGGATATTTTGCAAATACCTACTCGGAGCCTATAGGCGACGTGATATAAGAAGAATGAGATAAGGAGATTGAATTAATGATTAAAGAAGCTATTGTGAAGATTGTGAACAAGGAGGATCTTAGCTATGATGAAGCGTATGCGGTTATGAACGAGATTATGAGTGGAGAGACGACTCCGACTCAGAATGCAGCTTTTCTCGCAGCGCTTTCTACAAAAAGTGCCAGGGCAGAGACTACGGACGAGATAGCAGGTTGTGCTGCTGCCATGAGAGATCATGCCACGAAGGTTGAGACGGGGATGGATATTTTTGAGATAGTTGGAACAGGTGGTGACAATGCAGGAAGTTTCAATATTTCAACTACATCAGCACTCGTTGCAGCCGCCGGAGGCATGAAGGTGGCAAAGCATGGTAACAGAGCCGCATCATCACTTTGTGGAACAGCCGATTGTCTTGAAGCACTTGGAGTTAATATAGACCAGAGTCCTGAAAAATGTGTCGAACTACTCAATGAAGTTGGAATGTGCTTCTTCTTTGCACAGAAATATCATACATCTATGAAATATGTGGGAGCAATCAGGAAAGAATTAGGCTTCAGAACAGTGTTCAACATTCTTGGTCCTTTGACTAATCCGGGAACTCCCCATATGCAGCTTCTTGGAGTATATGATGAATATCTGGTGGGACCGCTTGCACAGGTACTTATCAATCTTGGTGTGAGACGTGGTATGGTTGTATTCGGACAGGATAAATTAGATGAGATTTCTATGAGTGCACCGACCTCTATCAGTGAGATAAAAGACGGTTGGTACAGATCTTATGTGATAACTCCGGAAGAATTTGGCTTTGAACGGTGTACAAAGGATGAACTCAAAGGAGGTACCCCTGAAGAAAATGCTAAGATCACAAGAGAGATATTAGGCGGAGCTAAAAGTGCTAAGAGAAATGCAGTATTGTTGAATGCGGGAGCTTCTTTATACATAGGCGGTAAAGCGGATAACATGAAAGAGGGCGTTGCTTTAGCTGCTGATATTATTGATTCAGGTAAAGCGTTAGCTAAGTTAGAACAATTGATCGAATTGAGTAACAAATAATATAAAGCCGGAATGCACATGCGTTCCGGCTGAATTTTTATATAATAAGAAACTGTATTTCCTGTTATGCTCAATATATGACTTCCATTAGGAACAGTCCCTTGGCGGGGGCGGTATGTCCTGCCAGAGAACGGTCAGGATTATCCAGTGCGGTTATGATATCATCCGGGTTATGAATGCCTAATCCGATTTCTATAAGGGTTCCTGTCATAATCCTGACCATGTTGTATAGAAATCCGTTTCCGCGATAAGTGATGAGAAGTAAGTCCTCATCTGTATTCTGCTCAAAAGTGATATCGAATATTGTACGGATAGAGGATTTCTTCATTCTCTTATTACTGCAAAAACTTTTGAAATCATGGGTGCCTATTAAATAAGAGGCGCCTTTTTTCATTGCATCTATATCAAGAGGGGTAGGAACGTTATGGGTAGTATCGTGCAAAAAAGGATTGCCGTACAAAGAGGTGTCAATGCGGTACTGATATATTTTTTCTCTCGCATTTAGTCTTGAATGAAAGCGCTCTGAACATTTTTCACAGGACAATATTCGGATATCCTGTGGTAGAAAACCGTTGATGTCAGAGAGAAATGTGCCGGAAATTTCAGTAGCGCATTTAAAGTTAAAAATCTGTCCTAAGGCGTGTACACCGGCGTCCGTTCTTCCGGAACCGATTATATCAATAGGTTCATTGAACATTCTTGACAGAGTATTCTCGATTTTTTCCTGTATAGTGTTGGAGGTGTTACCCTGCTTTTGCCAGCCGTTATATCGTTTTCCGTTGTAAGTGGTTATACATTTATATGAATACATACGAGTGCTCCTTATATGGAATATGTACAATATGCAAAAGGCAATCAACCGTATTGATTGGTTTTGCAATTAACTATTAGATAATTGGAGGGGCAAAAGGTACTTTTGACACCCGTATCATTATATAATATTTATAAGTGAAGGAAAAGTGATATCTGTGGAATATTATTTTATGGCAAGGTGGTATTATTAATGTTATAATTATCAGGATGCTAAGTGATATAGTCTCTTAAAAGGGTGATGAAGAGGGTGATATTATTAAAAGACAATTAAACAAATATATTGATCTGCATCTTCATTTAGATGGTGCAGTTACGCCGGAGATTGCAAGAAAATTGGCAAGTATGCAGGGTATTACACTTCCGAAGGAGGATAGGGAGCTGGCAAAACAACTGACTGTTCCGAATGACTGTGAGAGTCTTAATGACTTCCTGAAGTGTTTTGCACTGCCGCTTTCACTTATGCAGACGGAAGAAGGCTTGTGCGAAGCAGTGCGACTTGTGGCAGATAATATTCGTTCGCAAGGTGTTATCTATGCGGAGCTTCGCTTTGCACCGCAGCTTCATACTGAGAGCGGAATGCTGCAGGAGGAGATTGTCAAGGCGGCGCTTGCCGGTATTTCCCAAACTGATTTGAAAGTTAATCTTATCCTGTGCTTAATGCGTGGTGAGGGGAATGAATCTGCCAACGAAGAAACACTTGAACTGGCAAAGAAATATCTGGTAGAGGACGGAGGTGTAGTTGCCGTTGATTTAGCCGGTGCAGAAGCGCTTTATCCAACTGCAGACTACGGCGATTTGTTTGCGAAAGCAAAAGAATATGGCATTCCATTTACTATTCATGCAGGAGAGGCAGACGGAGCGGAAAGTGTCAGGCTTGCAGTTTCATACGGGGCCAGACGTATCGGTCATGGGGTGAGAAGTTATGAAGCTCCTGATGTGGTCAGACTTCTGAAAGAATGTGATGTTACACTTGAAATGTGCCCCACCAGCAATCGTCAGACGCATGCTGTGGAGGACATGTCCGGATATCCGTTAATGGACTATCTTAATGAAGGAATAAAGGTTACTCTTAATACAGATGATATGGGAATTGAGGATATCACATTGGCTGATGAATTTCGTTATATGGAAGAGCTGTTCGGACTTAATTATGATCAGAAGAAATTGATTCTTGAGAATGCTGTTAATGCATCATTTACAACTAATGAGGTCAAGGATTGGTTGCGTAAAGAATTAGAGTTGTGACAAATCTGTTTCTTGTTAAAAAGTAGATATTGTTGATAATAGAATCTGACACCTGTCAGGTTCTTTTTTTACATACATTTATAGTTTTTGTTTATAACTGGCTATAAAAAGAAGATATTTTCTATATTTAATTCTTAATGATATTATTTACTCATTAAATTATATCTGATTTGTCGGTTGAGTTTTTAAGAAATGGAGAAAGAAGGAGATTGAAAATGTCAAGAGGATTGGGAACGAAATGTATACATTTAGAGGAAGTGGAAGGGTGTTACGATCACTTTGGCTCAATAAGCTATCCTATATATCAGACAGCTACATATGCACATCCGGGAGTTGGTAAGAGTACGGGATACGATTATAGCAGACTGCAAAATCCTACCAGAGAAAGGTTAGAGAAGGTTGTGGCATCTATAGAAAATGGAACGGATGCATTGGCTCTATCGTCCGGAATGGCTGCTATAGCTATGATGATGGAACTTTTTTCTCCGGGAGATCATTTGATAGTTGATGCTGATTTATATGGAGGAAGCATCCGCCTTTTTGAAAATGTATCCAGGAAAAATGGCATACAGATAACAAGCATAGACTGTTATAAGGAAAATATTGAGGAGTACATTAATGATAATACTAAAGGTGTGTATATAGAGACGCCCACAAATCCGATGATGAATGTTACGGATATAGAGAAGGTTTCCGGTATTACAAAAAAACATGATCTTTTACTGATAGTGGATAATACATTTCTTTCACCTTATTTTCAGAATCCTTTAGATTTGGGGGCAGATATTGTAGTCCATAGTGGTACAAAATACCTTAGCGGACATAATGATACTCTGGCCGGTTTTCTTGTAACCAACCAAAAAGAGATAAGTGAACAGTTAAGATTTCTTATAAAAACGACCGGAGCCGGTCTTTCACCTTTTGACAGTTGGCTGATACTTCGAGGGATAAAGACGTTGGGAGTACGTATGGAACGCTCACAGGAAAATGCAATAGAGATTGTTTCATGGCTAAAAAAGCAGAGTCTGGTGACTAAGGTGATATATCCCGGACTTAGCGAACATCCGGGATATGAGGTTATGAAGAAACAATCAAGGGGCTTTGGCTCGATGATAACATTTCAGGTTAGGGATAAGAAATGTGCTTTGTCAATTCTTGAAGGAGTGAAAATGATAAAGTATGCAGAAAGCCTTGGCGGTGTTGATACACTTATTACTTATCCTGAAACCCAGACACATGCAGATGTGCCAAAGGAGGTCAGAATAAAAAATGGAATTACCGATGCAACGCTAAGGTTATCTGTCGGAATCGAGGATGTGAGGGATTTGATAGATGAACTTACCGAGGTATTCTCAAAGATTGGTGATTGATTGTTTGTTGTGTTCGTCAGATGAAAAGATGCGACAATAGATATAGAACAGGCGGTCGCAAAGGGTCAGTTTATGGAATCTGTATAATATGCACAACAAGATATACATTGTAGGAGCGTTTCGCAATTGCCTAATATATAAGAATAATAGGAGAGAGAATGGAATATGTCAGAGAGAAATTTGGATTTTGATAAAGTTATAGACAGAAGAAACACCAGATGTCTGAAATATGATTTTGCAGAAAGGAGAGGTATGCCTAAGGATGTTCTTCCTCTTTGGGTGGCTGACATGGATTTTAAAACTTCGTCATATATAGAAGATGCTTTGGTGGAGAGAGCAAGGGAAGGAATTTTCGGATATAGTGAGGTACAGACACCTTATTATGAAATAGTAAGGGATTGGATGATAAAACATCATAATTGGGAACCCAAAGAAAGGTGGCTTGTTAAAACGCCGGGAGTTGTATTCGCAATTGCTTTGGCAATAAAAGCATATACCGAGGTGGGAGATGCGGTACTTATTCAATTACCGGTATATTATCCGTTCTCGGAGGTGATAAACGATAATGGAAGAAGGGTTGTAAGTAATACGTTATATCTTGGAGAGGATAACAGATATCATATAGATTTTGACGATTTTGAACAGAAGATCATCAATGAGAACATTAAACTATTTATCCTTTGCAATCCACATAATCCTGTAGGTCGTGTATGGACAAAGGAAGAACTTATAAAAATTGGTGATATATGTGTCAGACATAAAGTTTTAGTAATAAGTGATGATATTCATCAGGATTTTATTTTTAAGGGCAGACATATAGTATTTGCTTCACTCAAGAAGGAGTATGAGGACATAAGCATAACCTGTACTTCACCGAGTAAGACTTTTAATCTTGCCGGTACGCTGATGTCGAATATTTTTATTCCCAACAGAGAACTCCGTCACAAATTTAGAAAGCAGCTTGATGCAGTGGGAATAAGTCAACTCGGAGTTATGGGACTTGTGGCATGCGAAGCAGCATACAGTAAAGGTGAGGAATGGTATCAACATATGCTGGATTACATTAAGGGAAACCTTGAATATGTAAGGAACTATGTGAATAGTAATTTAACCGGAGTTAAAATGATAGACCTTGAGGGGACTTATCTTGTCTGGCTGGATTTCCGGGGGGTTGGTCTGGAACAGGACGAATTGGAAAAAAGAATAATACATAGTGCAAAGTTGTGGCTTGATAGTGGAAAAATATTCGGAGAGAGTGGGACCGGTTTTCAAAGAATAAATGTTGCCTGCCCGAGAAGTATTCTTTCAGAAGCCTTAGATAGAATCAACAGATATGTAGTTAACCGGAAATAATGTTTACTGTGTATAGAAAAAAACTATAACGGGTGTTTTGTATATTCTATGGTACAAAATGATAATTTTTATTGACAAGTAATCTATTAAGATGTATTATTCTTGTCAAATCCCTATTAAACATACCGATATAATAGGAATAAATAGAGAAAGAAGGAATTGCATGGCGAATACATACAAAGATCTTCAAAATTCACATCCTTGTTTTGGCGGACATAAGAACAATGCAGGAAGAATTCATCTACCGGTTAGTCCGGGATGCAACATAGGATGTAGATTCTGTGACAGAACTATCAATGATGTGGAAGAAAGACCCGGAGTAACAAGACAGGTGATAAAACCTGAGGAGAGTATAGATATATTAAAAAAAGCTTTGGCAATTTGTCCGGATATCAAAGTAGCCGGAATAGCCGGACCGGGAGATACACTTGCTACGGACTATGCTCTGGAAACCTTTCGTCTTATTGGAAAGGAATTTCCTGAGCTGATTAAATGTATGAGCACCAATGGACTGCTTCTATATGAACGTGCAGATGAGATTATTGATGTCGGAATAGATTCTCTGACGGTTACAGTTAATGCAGTTGATCCTTTGATTGAAGCAAAACTCAATAAGTATATACTATGGCACGGAAAAAGATACGATGGCATAGAAGGTGCAGAAATACTTATTGATAATCAGCTTAAAGGTATCAGAAAAATAGCTTCAGCAGGAACAACAGTTAAGATAAATACAGTATTGGTCCCTGAAATAAATGGAAATCATATCCCGGAAATAGCTAAGACAGTCAGTGAAGCGGGAGCCAGCATTTATAATATTATTCCGCTTATACCGCAGTATGAGTTGGCTGATCAGACACCACCCACATGTAAGCAGATCGATGAAGCCAGAATCAAGGCGGGAGAATATATAGATGTATTCAGACATTGCCAACATTGTAGGGCTGATGCAGTTGGAATTCCGGGTAAATCGGAATATGGTTCACAGATATATATGAACAGAATAAATGCGAAGGAAACATTTTCACATGGATAAATGTCAGTACAATGCAGATTGTTTGTATCGAATTGCAGTAAATGTGAGGGGTGATATAAGTTATGAGCAAATATAGAATAGCAGTTGCGTCCAGTGACGGGATTGTGGTCAATCAACATTTTGGCAGAGCTGATACATTTTATATATTCGAAGCAGATGATTCGATGAATACAACGTTGGTTGAGAAAAGACAATTAACACCGGTTTGTAAAAGGGGTAATCACGATGACAACGCACTTGCAAAAAATGTAGAAATGCTTAAGGATTGCGAATATATTCTCGTGAGCAGAATCGGTGCCGGTGCTGCAAATGCGGTAGAGAGCAAAGGTATTACACCAATGGAACTTCCGGGGATTATTCCGGAATCAATAGAAAAACTTGTTCAATACATAAAAATACAGGAGTTGTTTCCCTGATCAGGGGAGTGTATCGGATTCTTCTTGTGGAGAAGCCTAACAGAAGTGTTACAAATTAATAATTATATTAAATAAAAAAATTAAACATATCATGCTAAGGTGATGGTATAAGGAGGAAAGAAAATGGCAGAGATAAGACAAATAGCAATTTATGGTAAAGGTGGTATTGGTAAATCGACTACTACACAGAATTTGACGGCAGGACTTTGTGAGCATGGCAAGAAGGTAATGGTTGTGGGATGTGATCCCAAAGCTGATTCCACAAGATTATTGCTTGGCGGACTGGCACAGAAGACAGTTCTTGATACCATCAGAGATGAGGGTGAGGATATAGAACTTGACAGAATCATGAGAGAGGGATTTGGAGGAACCAGATGTGTGGAATCCGGCGGACCTGAGCCCGGAGTTGGTTGTGCAGGTAGAGGTATTATTACATCCATTAACATGTTAGAGAATCTTGGAGCTTATACGGATGATCTGGACTATGTATTTTATGATGTTCTTGGTGATGTGGTCTGCGGTGGCTTCGCAATGCCGATTCGTGAAGGTAAAGCAAAGGAGATTTACATTGTTGCCAGTGGTGAGATGATGGCTTTATACGCCGCTAATAATATTGCAAAGGGTATTAAGCGTTACGCCAAAACAGGTGGTGTAAGACTTGGAGGAATAATATGTAACTCAAGAAATGTAGACAGAGAGCTTGACCTTTTGCGAGCATTTTCAAAAGAGCTCGGAACACAGTTATTATATTTTGTTCCAAGAGATAATATTGTTCAACATGCAGAGATTAATAAGAAAACGGTCATAGAATACAAGCCTGACTCGAATCAGGCACAGGAATACAGAAATCTTGCAGAAGCGGTGATCAATAATACCAAATTTGATATTCCTACTCCGATGACACAGGAAAGATTAGAAGAAATACTTTTTGAGTTCGGACTTATGGATACTGCAGATGATTATAAGATTTAAGAAGATAGTGGAGTTCAATTATTACAAATAAAAGGAGGATATGTAAATGTCAGCAAATTTGGATAGTTCCAACGTGGCTACCAGAGAGAATCGGATTGGTTCTATAACAGGATATATAGGTTCCCTTAGTGATCTTGCAAGTCAGAGTGAATGTGGTACTTTGAAGGGGTGCTCTAGGTGCTTTTCCCAGTCCAGTACATGTCTTTCGACTTGTGCATTAGGACAGCTTTCGGCAATAAGGGATATAGCAATCATACATCACGGACCGGCAGGATGTTCTGTTGCAAGTGCCAATTCTTATTATCTTGATAAGGTTATGGCAAAGAAAAGAGGAGTAACCAATGATACGGTATATGTCGGTACAGATATGAATGAAAATGATACTATATTTGGCTCCACAGAGAAGTTATACGATATCATTCTTGAGGTTAACAGGAGATATTCTCCTAAAGCGATATTTGTTACAAGCTCATGTGCAACAGGAATAATAGGAGAGGATATAGACAGTGTTGTAGACGATGCAAAAGCAGAGATAGATGTACCTGTCGTGGCAGTACACTGTGAGGGATTTAAGTCACGTATATGGGCTACGGGATTTGACATATCAGATCATGCAGTATTATCAGGTATTGTAAAACCACCTAAGGAGAAAAGAAACACAATCAATTTCAAGAATTTCTATGAAAGCGCAAGACCGGAGATAATGGAGATGTTCAAACAGTTCGATCTTGAACCCATATTCCTGTATTGTAATTCAACGGTTGAAGAACTTTCACATATATCGGAATCTTTAGCAACGACCTGTATTTGTGGAACTTTGGGAAATTATCTCGGCAATGTTCTCGAAGAAAAATACGGAGTTCCTTATGTAAGAAGTATCAATCAGTGTGGAATAACAGGTTTTGAGACATGGCTTCGTGAAATAGGCAAGGTGACAGGCAGAAGTGATAAGATTGAAAAATATCTTGAAGAACAGCGCGCTATTTACATGCCTCAGATTGAGGAAGTTAAGAAGGAACTTAAAGGGCTTAGAGCAGTAATCGGAATGGGTCCCGGATATACCTTTGAAGTTTCAAGAGTATTAAATGAACTTGGCATTGAAGTTGTATGGGCTTTGGCATGGCATTATGACAAGAAGTATGAAAATGGCGATGTCCCGCCTTCGATGAAATACCTTCTTGATAATGATATAGATTTTGAGGCAAGTGTTGCCGATCAACAGAATTTTGAGGTTATGAATATATTACATAAGTATCAACCGGATCTGTATCTTTCAAGACATCCGGGTTCAACAGTATGGGCTATCAAGAATGGAACCCCTGCAGTGTATGTGGCTGACGAATATATGATATTCGGATATAAACACACCTTGGAATTTGCTCACACGATTCTTGATACTATACGTAACAGAAGTTTTGAACAGAATCTCGCAAAGAGAGTTAAATTGCCTTATACTGACTGGTGGTATGACCAGAATGTGGGTACATTTTTAGAGGAGGCGAAGAAATAATGGCTAAATTATTAGATAAACAGAGATATAAATGTGCCCTTGCCGCCATGCAGACAGTGCAGGCTATAGAGAGGGCTATTCCGGTGTTGCACTCGGGACCCGGATGTGCTCAGAAATTATCGGATGGTACAGGCAGTTCGGGATATTTTTCTCCTAACATTTTTCCATGTACAAGTATCAATGAGAAGGATGTTGTATTTGGAGGCGCTAAGAAGCTGGAGAGTACTATAGAAAATGCGCTTAAAGTAATTGATGCTGACCTTTATGTTGTGCTTACCGGATGTATTCCTGAGATTGTAGGAGATGATACTGGTGATGTTGTAAGCAGATTTGAAGATTCTGAAAAGCCGGTTATCTATGCTTCAACAGCCGGGTTTAAAGGAAATAATTATGTGGGACATGAAAAGGTACTTGATGCAATTATAGATCAGTATTTGGAAAAATCCGAAGAGAAAGAAGAAGGTCTTGTTAATATTTGGGCAGATGTACCTTATCAGGATCTGTTCTGGCTTGGAAATATTAGAGAACTTGAAAAACTTGTTTCAGAGATTGGGCTTAAGCCTAATACCATATTTGGATATAAGAGGGGTATTGATAATATTAAGAAGATACCGAAAGCACAGTTTAACCTTCTTGTATCACCTTGGGTTTCACTTACCAATATGAAGAAGATGGAAAGAAAACTGGGAATACCATATCTGCATTATAAGACACTACCTATCGGAGCATATGAGACCGGTAAGTTCCTGCGGGAAGTAGGGAAATTTGCAGGTGTAGATGAGGCTAAAGTGGAAAATGTAATAAATGAGCATGAAAACTATTACTATTATCTTATTGAAAGATATGCCGATCTGTTCCTGGAAAATCGTGTAATTAATAAACAGTTTTCAGTGATTGCAGATGCTCAATATAGCCTCGGTATAACTAAGTTTCTTGCGAATGATCTTGGTCTTGTTCCGGCAAAGCAGTTTGTTGTGGATGATACTCCGAAGCAGTATCGTGAAGCGATTGCGGAGGAATTCAAGAATCTTAATTATGATCTTCAGGCAGAGGTTGTATTTGAAACAGATAGCTATAAGATCCATAAGCAGATCAAAGAACATGATTATCATGGTTATCCGTTGATTCTTGGAAGTTACTATGATAAAGAACTGACTGAAAATCTCAAAGGTAATTATCTCAATATCTCATGGCCTGTTCAGGACAAAGTGGTATTGGATGACTTTTATGTGGGATACACAGGTGGAATCCGTCTCATTGAGGATATATACACTGTAGCGGTATCACGTTTCAACTAAATTAATGTTTGCTGCAGTAAGTGTCTTTTGACGGACGCTTGAGATTATTTAATATGTGTGAGGCTTCCTTAAGGGTTGTGCCATATGTGTGTCTGTAATATTTATTTTTATATGTAGCTCCAATCCGTTCTGTGATTGTAAGGAAGTGCGATAGATTTATCATTGTTACCGGGGTCGGGTCGAATGCGACTTCCTTGTCGCTTCGACCCTAAAACAACATCCA
>JAFUGT010000107.1 GCA_017469275.1 Lachnospiraceae bacterium | reverse complement strand
TAATGGTAGGAGCAGGAAGCTTACATGATCTAAAGTAGTACACTGTTTTATCCTCTGAAACATCATTGATATAACCACTGCTTCTTACGGTCTTATCTCCACGTTTTTCCGTGACCTGAGGATAATTATCAGTAGTTTCAAAATAGTTATAGATATCGTATGCTCCAGGTCTTGCATACCAACAATCAATGCCAAAGCTGTCATATTTACTTAAAGAAGCTAAGACTTCGGACGTCATATCGTAATAACCGATATTAATCTCCTTCGCCTCGTCTCCCATACTCATCGGATATTCCTTCGATGCCAGTGTCTCATGCCATGTCTTAACTTCACCGGTCACCTGATCAATCTCCTTCATCACACCATATAACTCCAACTTAAATATCTGTTCTGTCAAAGGTGTATACTTAGAAACACTTTCATGGAAATATTCATATGTAAGTGAACCGGTATATTCAGGTTTCTTATCCGGATTATTAAGTGTCTCTTTATCCTCTTCCGTAAATGTGTAACTATATTTAATTTTAGGATCTGCATATTGAGGCATGTAAATTGTAAACTCTGCGGTGTCAGATGGTAAGTATCCATCTGCTTTTGCATAACCATACAGCTTAACATCCAGCTTATCTTTATCAAATTTGCCATTAATATCCACAGCGGCATTAAGTATATTTGACAGATTAAGATTTCCTGATGCATCAAACATATCAGATGCAGAAAGACTTACTGTTTTACTTAAATTCTGTTCACTCTTGTCATTCTTTTGATATGCACCTACTTCTAAGCCTGCTGTCAAAGCATATTTCTGATAATCCTCCGCATTTTTGAGATGCAGGAACCATTTACTTGCATACTGGTCATTATTATTATTAGCTTCATTAGTACCGGTCTTATATGAATACTTAACAATTTCAAAGAGTGGTTTAGGCATCTTCTTCTTAAGAATCCTATAACTCTTAATTTCTTTAGGAGTTGTTTTATCCTCTATCTCGCTATACCAGCTGTCACTTTTTCCTCTTGAATCCTTGACTTTAACGACAACATAATAATCGTATAAGTCTTCGTCCACAAAATAATCATCTTTTAAGGTTTCAACAGTAGTTGTTGTACCATAGGCTTTTTTTACAGGTGCCTCATATACCACTTCATATGTGCCGAGACTGTCTTTATCAAACTCATCATCCTTATTAATTCTGTAATAATTTACCTTGACATCGAACTCGGTAGCAGAAGCTTTCTTCTTACTGTTAGTAACATCCCACTGAACCTTGTAATAACCATAGGTATTATCTTCAGTAACATTGACATCGATAACATTATCAGGTCCTTTGGATTTCTGATCTTCAATATAAGAAAGGAAGTTCTTATCTAATGCGTAATAATCCACATCATATTCATCAGCAACAGGCAGACGTGTATTGTTGATGGACGAATCATTAGCTTTTTTCATATTAGCATATTTGAAATAATTAATGCTGTTAACGCTGTAACTTGCATTTTTATTTGGAGAATCTTTCTCTTCAAATGTATATAATACTGCGAAATCCTGTGCTTCTACCTTATCATCCTGCTTAACATTAACGAATACCTTCTTCTCATCTGCACTGATCCATGTGTTAGATTCATTAAGATTTTCTGCCTTAATATACGGTGGTTCAATCATAAGGGCATATTTTCTGACACCGGATTTCTCATACTCAACGGAAATAATTCTGTCTGATGCAAAATATTGCTCATCATAATTATCAATATAAAGGCTCAAACTGTTAATTTTGTTAATAATGGCACTCTTTATGGTACCGTTCAAACTTACAGTACTCTTATTATTAATTGAAGAATCCGTATATGATATCTTAGCATTAACCTTAACCGAATCACCTTTGACAATACCATCACCATTTCTTTTGGCATATGTATATTCATTGTAACCATCACTCAAAATGAGACCTCTCTTTGAGTATTGGAATGAAGACTCATCAAGATAATAGTTATCTCCACAATATTTAAAGGTTCTAAATTTCGGTGCTTTACTCTGGGTATATGGATTTTTATCATTCTTAGAATAAACGACCACTCCGTTGGAATCGATTGCGGGGTAATTACCACTATCTTTATTACCACTCATTCTTACTGAAAAACAGTTTCTGATGGTAGTATATCCGGTCCATTTTGATTCATCAGTACCGCTATACATATCTCTACCTGCAGAAATACCACCTGCTAAGACAGCAAAGGATTCGCCTTCAACCTTCTTCTTATTCTCAGACATCCAGAAATTAGAGGCATAATTACGACATGTGTCAATATTCACATAGATACTGTTAACCATAAAGTCATTATTGACATAGTCCTTCGTGAGACAGCCTATCTGTCCTACTATACCGGCACATTTTGAATATGCATACACCCTTGCATTCTTACCATTCACACAATTCTTAATATTAACCGTGTATAACTTGGTACTATCCGGTGCAGATATCTCACCTACTATTCCACCGGTATCATTAGCCGTAAGAACAGCACGGCCATTTCTAACTACATTTGTTTCATAATCCAATCCCTGTACAGGGAAAGCTATTATACCATGATTCTGGCAATCAAGTATTTCACTGGTCTGATCCGGATTAAGATCCGTATAATGAGAGACTATACCACCTGCAGTTCCACTTTTACTTCCATTTATTGATGTGGCATAACCAGTCATTGTCGTACCGTAATTATAACAGTTCTTGACAACGCCTCCCATTCCACTGACAACACCCACAACACCTCCCGTATTGTGACCATAGTAATTGAGTACAGTACCGGCATTGATACATTTCGTAACAGACCAGTTAGTTTCTTTCTTATTATATTGTGTTCCGATAACACCGCCAACATAATGAAATCTGTTATCCGGTCCTTTATTACTCTCAATTCCATCCGTTAAATATTCTGAAACAATTTGAGGCAATTCAATACGAACATAGGCAAAATTAGCAAGATTTCTGACTCTATTGCCGTCAGCCGCATTATTACCTATAACACCACCCGTCGCATTATATGTCACCTTAGGCATATAGTTTTCTACAACCCATCTTCCGGAAGCACAATTATTAACAGAACCATACTCTGAATTAAAGCCTACGATTCCTCCTATACAACCTTTGCCTCTGACATCTTTCCCACCTGATGTCTTATACCCCATTGTAAGATGAAATTGATTTGTTATATCCTGATAGGCATCCCATGTAGAACCGTCCACATCAGACTGTGCATATTTGGGAAGTGCGTACTGATATTTTCCTTTATCATATGACAAATAACCCTTCAATCTTTCCACAGAAGAAAGAACTTCTCCGGTTGTATCATCCATAAACAGTTTATTCAATTTGGTAACGTTATTAAATGCAGTGTTGTTATCAGCATTGTCCACTCCGTCTAAGGTATCAAGAGTTTTCACAAATAATGACATCTCTTTACTTCTCTTATCAGAATTACTGCTTTCATACTTCTTATAAGAGGAATCATTGGCAGCTTCAAAAGTATCATTTTTGTCATAGAACACTTTATCGGTATAACCGCTATTACATACCTCGCCGTAATTAGATGCCACTATACCGCCGGCCATGCCGTCAACAACCTGTATAGTGCTTTCTTTATTTACCTTATAGACACCGTTATCATCACTTGTTACACTTCCAAGTTCGTCTGTTTTGATTGCATTACCATCAGAATCCACATCACCTACGCAGGATATATAACACTTATCTATCTTACCATCGGGATAATTTGCACCACATATCCCGCCAACAGCAGAACTTCTGGCAAGTTTCTGCTCAACAGAGTCAGTTTCGGAATAATAACAAACTCCGGATACATCAAGTTCACCACCGATAAGATAGGAATTAGTTATGACTGCCACAGTACCATCAGAAGAGCCATCCGTACCGATTAAAGACTTATCACCGTTGCGGCCTACTACTCCTCCCACTGTTGTATCCGCTGATCTACAATTCTTTTTCGTTATGGTACCGCCAAACTTACATTTATTAACCTTAGACAGATTAAGTCCAACCACGCCACCAATACATTCAGCTTCACCCTGATCTGACAACTTAGCCGTTACCGTTACATTCTTTACAACAGCCTTCGTCTTGTTAGTTCCTACTGCACCACCAATTATCATTCTGGTTTTCTTAGAGATATAACCAATATAATCTCCTGCCTTACCGCCGTTAACTACACCGTTATTCTCACCTACAAGATAACCGAATGTATCCATCTCGTTACCAGAAATTTTTATGGTAGTATTAATATCCTTATCATCTTCATCTTTGATCTGAGAAATTGCACATTTACAATCTTTAACCACACAATCAACATGATTAACAGAAGTAATGGCACCTGCAACCTGCATGTTACCCTTAACAATAGGTATATATGGTTCTATGACGTTTTCATCATTGGCATTATCTTCATCCGCCGGAGCTCTGTCCACAAGGCATTCACTAATATAACCATAATTCTCTGAAGTTATACCTGCGGAAACTCCCTTTGTCGCCTGAGGGCTGCCGTAGGATGAACACTCCGCAATATAACCGCCTCTGCCGTTGATTCCCACGACACCGCCAATAAAATCCGTTCCCACGGTATCGCCGTAATTGTGACAGTTGACAAACTGAGTAAGGGCTTTGTCAGGTATTTTGATATCTTCATCCTTGTCTCTTTCTTTCTGCATATTGTCAGACAAGCCCTGTATAAATATATTACCTGCAATTCCACCGGTAAATGAAACACCCTTGACATCGGCTTTATTGATGATAGAGCGCGTATCATCTTCATCAAACAGCAGGATATCTCCTTCCACAAGGGTAGTTACTTCTTTCTCATTCCCCTCATCATCGATAACCTTCTTTTTCTTCTCAACTCTGTTCTTCAAAGGATAGTAATATCCCTCATCTTCAGGTTCACACTTATTATTATCAGCAACTGTCTTTTGAGGAACACCCATACCCAGACTATCAGCATCTTTATCATATTTACCGAAAACATATCCGAACACACCGCCTACGCCATATGAATAGTATTGTGCATTTGTTATCCTCCCCGCAGTACCGATACCACTATCATCATATATCTCCGCTCTTCCCTCCGGGTCAGATATTTCCGGAGTCTCCTGGAAGTTATCATCCGTACCTGTAATTGTTCCTTCCACCTTACCTGAAGTACGTATTCTGTCTATTTCTGTTCTGTCGTCAAGTACAACTGTACCGGCAACCATGCCTACACCACAGGCATATCTTTCATTAATATACTTGTCACCGGCAATATCCGAGTCAGACATTCCGTCAGCCTCGGCTTCTTCAACATCATCAAGATTGGCAAATACATAAGCTTTGACTGCGCAATCCTTGTCAAAATATATTTCTCTTATACTTCCTTCATTACGGCCACACAAAAGTCCGACAGCTTCCAGACTATCTGTGCAAAGGGCATGTCTTGTAGCCTCATCTGTACTGCTTTCGGTAGGTGTCATTGAATACAGGTCATAGGAAAGGGCATTCACCTTGGTATTGGCAACTATAAGTCGTCTTATCTTTCCTTTGTTAATACCTACAACTCCAAGTGTTTTGGCAATATTAGAAAGATCCGTTCCCAAAACCAATTTTCCATCATTGTCATGAGAATAGATTACACTGCTGCTGTTGTTGAGAATCAGATTAGAATACTGATATCCGCACCCATTAATCTCACTGTTTTTGTTAAGTTTGGAAATCATAGGGAATGACGCCTTATTCTCCTTAGTCATATCGACATAGGTATATCCTTCCTCAGAAGAAGGATCGGTAAGATTATTAGTAAGGTCATATATCTGTACATTATTCCAATCAAGATCATTCACCATTGCATAGGTATAACTGGCATCAGCAGATTCAATATAATCCTCTGTGTATTTGATATTGGTAAAATGTCTATTTTTCGAAATAAGATAAGCTGAATCATCCTTAAAATATTCATTATCTTTATATTCTTTTTTCTTTGTTTCAAACAACGCATTTTCAGTATTGGAATCCTTAGGAGAACCGGAAGAATAAACACCTGCCATTGTTGGCTCAACCGAAACACGGGCATATATATTCATAGGCTTTGTGCCAATAAGTCTGGTAATACTGTAACTATTAGAATCCGTTCTTTTGGTTACTTTATCAACTTTGCTGTTGAGCATTGCATAACTTTGTGCAGTTGTAGGTGCATCCAAAGTAAGCGAGAAATATTCCTGATCCTCACCCTTATCATCCTTATATTTCTTAAATGAAATAATAAACGGATATGTACCTTTTATCTTATTGCCTGCCGGATCAAATATATCAACAGAAAGATCCCTGCGCTTCGGAATACCATTATCACTTTCCGAATACTCAAGATCCGCCTTCTCAAAATAGATATTGCAAAGTCTCTTTTCGGTTCCAAGTCCGGTTACAGTGCCGTCACCGTTATCACCCTTTGTCAAACCACCATCCGTGTTATCATTGGTATCACTTCCCGAATCTCCGGCACCAAACATTCCAAACAACCCACTACCGGAAGAAACTATCGGCTTGGGATCCTCATACAAAGAAACAGTATATTTCACATATTCCTCAGCGTTATCGTCATCACTGCTCATTGTAAGATATAAAGTCTCCTCATTATGTAACATACAATCAGCTTTAAACTGCGGAAGATTATCAAGCTTGACCACATTGACCTGATCAGCCCCATAATATCCTACCTGATAACCCTCACGAAATTCCGGAGTTCTTCTGGCTACATCAATATAGAAATCTCCTCTTTCAACGCAATCTTTAGAAGCATCATATTGTATTGACTTTGACCATGCACTGTAAAATGCTGAGTAAACCTTCTTGGCTGTAAGATCAAACTCCACAACTATTGAAGCATTTAATTGCTCAGAATCACTCACATAGGGCTCAAGCATCTTAAACAATGCTTTATCCGTTCCCGATGCATAATCCCCCTGATTAACCGCAAGATATCCATATTCATGTATCTCGCCTTCATTATCTGTTTCAACCGGTATACCATATATAGCTTTATCAAGTCCCGGGTCACCCGGATTCTTGGCAAACTTAACTATCTCTCCGGTTTTATTCAGATCAGACATGTAGTCTTCAAGTGTTCCACGGCTTTCCGCAGCAGATAAGGCAGACTGGGCAGCCATATATATGGTTCTAGCCTTTTGCTCACTGCTTATGTACTCATAGTGCGCTATCCATCCCGTAACACCCCAAACAGCGCCACTCATCATAATAGCCATAATAGTAAGTACGACTATCATCTCCACAAGAGTGAAGCCTCTGTTAGCCTTTCCTGATATTCTGTTATTCTTTACCTTGTATAAATGCTTCATAAAGCCACCACCTTAATTCATGTGTAAAAACTCAAGCTACTAATTTCATTAATCAAACTATGTTATGGGTGTCATAAATACCTTTTGTTATCCAATAATTTACAGATTGCTTTCCTACTCCGAGACAGTCCATATATCTCCGTCTTCAGATTTCTTATGCTTATCATAGGTTGCGGTAAATGTTCCGTCTGTATATGTAAAACTCTTAATAACATACATTCCGTTCTCAGGATTACTAATATTAAAAGAATTCTTTTCATATATAATCGTATAGGGAGTCGTAACACCCTCAAAGGAAACACCTGATATCTCAGAAACTCTGGCAGCAGTCACTCTCACTGCCGGATCCACCAGATCATTATGTGCCTGTTCCGAAAGAGACTGGGCTGCAAAATATACTTTCTTGGCATCATTTAAAACTCCGTTTTTCTTTACTTTATCTATATATCCCAAAAATGCAGGACCAACAGCAGCCGCAAGAATTGCTATTATCACCAGTACGACTATGAGTTCCACCAAGGTAAAACCGCCTGTATCCCTCAATAGTTTTCCAAGTCTTAATCCCGGACCTGCCGTTCTTTCTGTATCGTCATTTCCTCTGTTCAATACATTACTATCTTCTATTATATTCAGTTCATTAATAATCTTTTCCTGCATAAATGATCATCCATTCTATACAATATCATGTTAATGTTGATAAAGTCATCCGTTGATATACATGGTCAAACGCCCAGTTTTCTATATTGTATATCGACATTCATAGATATTAAGATTATAGCATTTTTATAACATAATGTAAACAAAATCCCGAGCAAAAACCCGGGATTTTACATAAATTACCATATTCTTTTTTTCCTTTAGATAAATATCACGTCAATCGACAGCTCCGTGTGAGTCTATAATTATTAATCAATCCAATTTTACGGCATTTTATCGTCTGTACAACGACCTCTTGATCATTTCCAGGAATTCTTTATTGTCCTTGGTTCTTAAAAACATCTTGAGTATCTCTTCAACGCGTTCGTCACCTCTGTTGCTATTAAATTCTCTTGTCATGACATTTACCATCTCTTTCTCAACCGGAGTCAGCAACAGATCATCACGTCTTGTTCCAGATTTTGCTATATCTATCGCAGGGAATATTCTCCTCTCGGACAGTTTTCTGTCAAGAACAAGTTCCATATTACCTGTACCCTTGAACTCCTCAAATACAACATCATCCATCTTTGACCCGGTCTCAACAAGAGCAGTCGCAAGAACTGTGAGGGAACCACCCTCTCTCATATTTCTGGCAGCACCAAAGAATTTCTTAGGCATATGTAGTGCTGCCGGGTCAAGTCCGCCGGTAAGAGTCCTTCCACTTGGCGGTACAGTTAGATTATAGGCTCTTGCAAGCCTTGTAATGGAATCAAGAAGTATTACTACGTCCTCCTTGTGTTCCACAAGCCGCTTCGCACGCTCTAAAACCATCTCCGCAACACGTTTGTGGTGTTCCGGTAATTCATCGAAAGTCGAATAAATAACCTCAACATTTGGTCCTTCAATAGTCTCTCTTATATCCGTAACCTCCTCAGGACGCTCATCAATAAGAAGTACTATAAGATGCATATCTCTATATTGCCTGCTTATACTTACTGCAATCTGCTTTAACAGAGTGGTCTTGCCGGCTTTAGGCGGCGCAACTATCATACCACGCTGCCCCTTTCCTATAGGTGCAAGCAGGTCCATGATTCTCATGGATATTGTATGGGAGTGTTCATTCTCAAGTTTTATCCTTTCGTCAGGAAAAATCGGAGTAAGATCTTCAAAATTCTTTCTCTTTACCGCATCCTCCACACTATAACCGTTAATCGTTTTAATATATAATAAAGCAGCAAATTTCTCTCTTTCAGTCTTTACCTTTTTATTTCCTACTATGATATCTCCGGTTTTTAAGTTAAATTTCTTAATCTGAGTCGGAGAAACATATATATCATCATCTCCGGGAAGGTAGTTTTCACATCTGATAAATCCGTATCCTTCCGACATCACTTCAAGAATTCCATTTGCCTCCTGACCGCTGTCAAATGGCGATTCTACAGATTTGGCTTTCGCAGATCCGCTTTGCGATTCACTTACCGTTTGAGAGTCAACCTTCCGTACTGTGTTTTTCTTGTCTTCTGTTTTATTCTTATTTTCTACCTTATCCTTTTTTTCTGTCTTATTCTTATTTTCTGCCTTATCCTTTTTTTCTGCCTTATTCTTATTTTCCGCTTTATTCTTGTTTTCCGCTTTGTCTTTTTTTACTGATGCAGCCTGCTTTTTTCCTTCCTCCTGTCTTTCTTTAACTGCAGTTAAAAAATCGGCCAACTCGCCTTTTTTCATACCTGAAACGCCTTTGATACCAAGTTCCTTAGCAATCTTTCTTAATTCGGCCAAGGACATTTCCGCATAATTCATATAATGCTCTCCTTTCAGAAAATGCTTATTTAAAACATTACATAACTCTTTTGCGCCTATTTTATCCGAATAAACACTTTTCCACATGGATGTAAAAAATTTTTCCATCCTACAATATCTGTACAAAAACAGAGACAAATTCTTTTGAAACTGTCATTTTATAATCCAATATAAATTTAAAACATAGGGAATAATTAACGAATATAGATTAACAATAATTAATTAAGAACAGGCAGCATAAGTGTGAACACATATGCTGCCCCACATTCTAGTGTCTTAATCCTAAACTTTCAACCAATGCTCTATAGCGATTGATATCAACCTTCTTCAAGTAAGCCAGCATATTTCTTCTCTGACCAACAAGCTTGAGAAGACCTCTCTTAGAATGATGATCCTTAGGATGAACCTTAAAGTGCTCCTGAAGATCAAGAATTCTTGCTGTAAGAAGTGCAATCTGTACTTCCGGTGAACCGGTATCATTAGCACCACGACCATACTTCTCAATGATTTCTTTCTTCTGCTCAGCTGTTACCATGATTTTCTTCCTCCTTTATTAATTATCATCGCCTTTCACCCGGTCATAGGTCGGAGTGTCCTACGGCTGAGTTGAGGTTTTTAACATTTGGTATATTAACATAACAATTATGATTTGTAAACCTTTAATTTTAAAAGTTTAAAAGTATACATGCTACTTAAGCATCATAACTGCAGCATTATTTCCTCGCTTACCGTGACTTGCTCTATGGGAAAACAATAGATTCGGGTTACAACAGGTACAAATATCAGTTATATCTATATGTTCCTTAAGAATTCCCGCTTCTGTTAAAATCAGTTCACAAGCCTTGTGAAGACCAAGCTGATACTTTCCGTCAGACTTCCCATAAAGCAGTTCGTTATCATTCAACCCAAACATATCGATAAACTGTTCTGCTACATCTTCACTGACCTCATAGCAATCCTGACATATAGACGGAGCAATCGCACAAATAATATCCGATGGTTTTGAACCATATTCATTTTCCATAAAAGAAACCATCTTAGCACCAATTCTGCCGACAGTTCCTTTCCATCCGGAATGTGCCATGGCAATAACATGATTAACCGGATCATAGAACATCAGCGGTACACAATCCGCATAAAAAGTTATTATAGGCACATTGCGTACATCAGTTACAAGTCCATCTATCTCCTTTATATGGCTCTCCCTTACAATTCCTTTGCCCACATCTTCTTCCGTAACCTTATGGAAAGCGGTCTTATGTACCTGATCCGAGAACACCAGTCTTTTCTCATCATATCCAAGGGCAGCCGCAAAACGTCTGTGATTTTCCATTACATTTTGCGGAGCATCACCTCTCGTAAAACTTAGATTCATAGATGCTAAATGTTCCTTGGACACTCCCCCAAGTCTCGTTGAAAAACCGTGAATCAACTCACTGTTATACTTTTCTAATTTGGGGAAAGTGATATAAGTCACACCGTTTTTCTCATTAAAATTACAGCATTTATCGTGATTTCTTATATATTTGATGTCTGTCATGCACAAGTTCCTTTCTGCGTTTATAAAACCCATTCAAACGCATTTTCAGTATATCTGATTTCGTCATATAATATCCCGGCAACATCAAACCTTACCGGTGTATATTCATTCATGCCATGGGAATACATATAATATTCCGCAGCTTTACATATTCGCCTTTGTTTTCTGTAATCCACCGCATCCTCAGGATACCCCTTATCAGTATCACTTCTGAACTTCACCTCAACAAAAACAAGATATTTATTGTCTTTAGCAATAATATCAACTTCTCCCTGACGACACCTGAAATTCATCTCTAAAATCGTGTAACCTCTTTGTTCCATATAAGCCCGTATAATTTGTTCCTTATCTGCGCCAATTACTCTTTTATTCAACTATAAATCCTTTCCTCTGCAGACATATCACTTTTTATTGCATATATATTATGCTAACGTCCCAATTTACTCTTAATCTTATCCATTCTATCCACATATACAAGCACTTCAGCTACGACTCCATATAATTCCGGTGGTATCATGTCGCCTACCTCGAGTTTAAGAAGTGTGTCGGCAAGTCCCTCATCCTTATATGTAGCAACATCCGCTTCCTTCGCTTTATCTATGATTCTGTCAGCAATAGCACCCTGTCCTGACGCAACCACCTGCGGTGCCGCATTACTGGGGTCATACATCAAAGCGACCGCTTTTCTCTTCTTCCCTTTGTCTCCATTTGTCATGGCTAATCTCCTATATATTGATCTTTATGTTCTGGCATCAAATGTAAACCTCTTAATACTCTTTTCCGCATTCCCATCCACAAATTCATTAACAACTTTATTAGGTGCTTCTGCAGGCTTTCTCATAACCACTTCGTTTGTCAACGAGAACCCTCTTTCAGTGAGTTTAGCCGCCAACTGACCCATATTATCGGCAATTATATCAACGCTTTCCTGATCGTTTAGGTAAAATCTTGCATTAACATTCGTTCCGGTAAGTGTAACCTTGACATCTGTGGCACCTAAATGATCCATGTCTAAATGCAGCATAACACTTATATCATCTCTCTTGCCTGCCAATTTTCTTTTATCAGCATAGACAAACAGTTCTGAATTAGCATTCTGATTGGAAAGCTTAAGGGGCATCTGCGCATATATCATCTGATTATTGAGGTCTTGAATGAACTGCATATTCTGATGCATATTCTGCGAGTTTTGTTGGAAGCTCCCTGCATCTCCTCCCTTTGCAGATATAGTATTCTCAAATTTTTCCGTCTGTTTCAGAATCTTATTATAAAGATCATCTATCTCCTTCGGATCTTTCATTTCGTTAGGATTTAAGGCAAATTCCTTCTTGACCATATCCGTAAATAATTTCTTAAACTCACTTGATTTCATTAGATTGCGAATCGCAGAATCATTATTTTCAGAAGCTTTAATGTTATCAAGCATACTTTTTAACATTGCTCCGGAATCACCGGATTCAGTCAATAGTTGTTTGATCTGTTCATTAGGTACATCTGCACGCTTCAACTGATCAACAAGATTAGAAACCTCTTCTTTAGATAGATTAGTCTTTTCCACAACATTTTCAAGCAGGGAATCCGACAACAACTTTGCAGAAGTTCCGCCCGCCTCAGTATCATTCAAGACCTCCCCATTGCTCTGATTAATGACAGACGCATTATTCTGACCTTCTTTATTTCCATCAGTAACTCCGGAAGAATCTATTGTTGCGTCAGCATCAGAAACACCCTTATCGGTAAGTGCAGAATTCTCCACAAAAGTTTCTGTTTTAACAGCCTCTCCCTGTTTTCCCGTAGCAGATGCCTGCTCTTTCCCTTCCACCACGTTGCCCGCTTCACCGGTCGCTGCTTCATTTTCCAAAGCATTACCAACTGATTCTGCACTCTCTGACTCAGACTGAAAAATATTCACCAATTCCTTTGCCACAGATAACAGTTCTGAGCCTTCCATATTCGCCGGAAATGCATTTGCAAAATCAGCCATCCCCTCTGCGGTCTGACTTATATCACCCAAAAGCTGATGATTAAGACTCTCATACCTTTCATACTGAGCTATATTTTCTGCCGTCACAGGAATATTCATCTTGTTAAGCGCAGCTAACGTGTGCATGGAAGTTCCTTCAAATTTCATGCTTTGTGACAGAAGTTTGACCATATTGGCTTTATCAAGTGGCATTCCCGCCTCCATCAGTTCCTTTGCGGCGGAAAAATTTTTCTCCGTTGCCGAGAGTCCGGCACCATCTAATGCCCGCTCTAGCACCTGTGTCTGGGCACTGTACAAGGACTCAAACATCGGCTTAATCAGTATCTGACTGGTGGTATTCTCTTTAACGGAAAATAGCATTTGGTCTCCGATATTAAGTTCCATGTCAGCTTGCAGCCTGGCAGCTATCTCACCTTTGTTCTCAGTAGCTATCGTAACTCTTTCACCGGATATATCCGTTATTTCACCACGAAAAACAGAGCCCTCGGAAAGTCCCGAAATATCCGTACGGTTATTCACCTGTCCGGTCTGTTCAGCACCCTTCATCTGCTCCGTTCTTGAACCCGCCTGTATATTATTATCATAACTCCTGATCAAAGGATTACCAATCTGCATGTAATATCCCCCTTACATACTCAAGCACCGCACCAGTGCATATATCAGTAAGCAAACGTCACTATCTTTCAAATCACATCTCCTGTATCAATCAAATTATCAGATAAAATTACCTATAAATGACCTCCTGTGAATCTTACAAGGCCCCATTTCCTTAATTGCCGCTATATGAGCAGCACTTCCGTATCCCTTATTGCTTGCAAAACCATAACCCGGATATTCCTTATCCATCTCCACCATGAAGCGGTCTCTTGTAACCTTGGCAACTATACTTGCCGCTGCAATGGATACACTCTTTGCGTCACCTTTGATTATAGGTTCCTGTGGAATAGTTATCTCCGGAATGGTGACGGCATCATTTAATAATATATCAGGAACAACCTTAAGTTTACTAATCGCAATTCGCATAGCCACATAATCCGCCTGTAATATATTAATATCATCAATTACCGTTTCATCCGCAAAGCCTATACCAACCGCTATAGCTTTTTCCATAATCTCTGCATATAAAGCTTCTCTCTTCTTCTCCGATAACTGCTTAGAATCATTGAGATAATATATATCCACATCTTTCGGCAAAATTACCGCAGCCGCAACTACCGGTCCCGCAAGCGGTCCTCTTCCAACTTCATCTATTCCACATATATATCGGCATTTTTCGTATTTTCTTTCATACTCTTTCATCCGAAATGTGCGTTCCACCTCTTTTTGAAACGCCTCATACTTCTTATTAGCCGATTGAACAATCTTTATGACTCCGGCTCTTTCATCATTAGCATACTCTTCTATAAGTGTTTTCAATTCATCGTTATCAGCATTGTTAAATTTCTCTTTTATCTCCTGTATTCCCATAACAATTTATACCCTCTCATTTACTCTGCCATTTTGTCTCTCTTATCAAATCAGATTACTTTTTAATAGGTCCGAATTTTTTAAGAGGCCAAAACCTGAAAACAGCCTTTCCGATCAATCTGTCTTTTTTAAGATTACCGACCAGATAAAATCTTGAATCTTCGCTATTATTACGGTTATCACCCATTACAAAATACTCATCTTCGCCCAGTGTGACTTCTTTATCACACCTTCCTATCATGGCAGGATCTATAGTTTCTTTACCATAATTCTCATCGATAGGAATATCATTAACATAGATTGTTCCGGCCTCATCAATCCTTACTTTTTCTCCCGGCAAGGCAATTATACGCTTAATAAAATACTCATACTCTTCGCCTTCATGGTCATCATCAAATTCATATTCCTCTGAATCTTCATCCGAGTCATCATAATCCTCACCATCTGATTCTGCATATTCTCCGCTTTCGGCATCTTCATCTTCAAATTCTTCATCATCATAGTCCTCTTCCTCTAATTCCTCTTTATTGTAATCAGATTCATAAACAGGAAATACCACAACATCGAAACGTTCCGGTTCGTGCAGCCGATATGATATCTTGCTCACCCAAAGGCTGTCTCCATCGTGAAGCGTATTCTCCATAGATATGCCGTCAACAACAGTTCTCTGTCCGACAAAAGTAATGATGACCCACACCATCAAAATCAAAAAAGCAACATAAATCACAAAGCCGACTATTTCTTTCACAATATTGACTTCCTCTTTTTCTGTCGAGGTATTATTGCCATTTTCTTTTCCGACAGAACTATTACTGCCGCCTTTTATGATATTATTTTCATTATTCTTACCGGCAACATTACTTTTTTTATTTCCCTTTTTCATAAACCATTCCTTCTTTTTCACTATTTACGCAGAATTTTTCGATAAATTAACCGAATTGATTACGGTCTGAAAATCTGTCGATGCATTCTATTTATTATTTGTCTATTTTACCAAACTTTGAAAGGGGCCACATGCGAAATGCAGCTTTACCGACAAGCTCATCTCTGCTTATATTCCCAACATCCTCAAATCTGGAATCTTTACTGTTGTTACGATTATCCCCCATCACAAAATATTCGTCTTCTCCAAGTGAAATCTCTTTCCATGCTCGTCCTATGGTTCCGGGTTCAATAACCTCGTAACCATAATCCTCCTCCAGCGGCTCGCCATCAATATATATGACTCCTGCTTCATCAATCCTTACCTTCTCTCCCGGAAGACCAATTATTCTCTTTATAAAATATACATCACTGTCCTGATAAGGAAATACTATAATATCAAATCTCTTTGGATCTTTGAAACGATACGTCAGTTTGTCCACCCACAGATTATCTCCGTCATCTAAAGTATCATACATGGATTCTCCGCTGACCTCTGTCCTCTGTCCCACAAAATGAACTATAAACCACACTACCACTATTACAGTGATTATATATATAAGCATCCCAAGCAATTCCTTGCCTATGTTGAATTCTTCTTCCTCAGCCTTCTTTTCTTTACCCATCGTTAATAATAATCTCCTCTAACATAACTTTTTTCTATGATATACTAGAACCCACAATTTTTCATCGTCAGGAATTTTCAAAATTATAATGGTTTAATCTAAGGTCTTTCAACCGACATGCGCCCTAATACGCCGCCACGAAATTCATCCAACACTATCATTGCAGCTTTCTCATAATCCAGCTCATTGCCTTTCATTAAGCACCCTCTGTTCTTAGCAATTTCACTCAATATGTCAGACGCAGAATTATCCTCATCTACACCATATCTCCCATTAATAATTCCCGGATAATTCATCTTCATAAAATCAATAAGTTCGCATGTAAGTTCTACTTTTTGCAATATCTCATCATTAATTGAGCCAATAAATGCAAGATGCTTGCCAACAGTATCGTCCTCAAACTTTGGCCACAATATTCCCGGAGTATCAAGCAGTTCTATATTCTTGTTAATCTTAATCCACTGTTTTCCCTTAGTGACACCCGGTTTGTTACCCACCTTGGTACATGCTTTCTTTGCATATGAATTGATAAATGTAGACTTACCCACATTAGGTATTCCCACTATCATAGCACGAATAGGCCGGTTTAATATACCTCGTTTTCTATCTCTTTCAATCTTTTCTTTACATGCCTCCTGCACCACAGCAGTAATATTCTTCATGCCGCTGCCACTCTTAGCATTTATTGAGACAACATTTATTCCCTTATCATTAAAATACTTCTTCCAATTCTCATTGACCTCATCATCTGCCAAATCACTCTTGTTGAGAATAACCAGCCTGAACTTATTATTGGCAAGCGAATCAATATCGGGATTTCTACTCGATAACGGTGCTCTTGCATCTAATAATTCAATCACAATATCTATTAACTTAATATTTTCCTGCATCATACGACGAGCCTTCGTCATATGACCGGGGTACCACTGTATATTCATATCATACTCTGCACTTTCTTTTATATATACTTCTAATATTATTCTATTAACTCATATAACATTTAACTGTTATCCATTCACTCAATCTTTCCCCATTCACTTCTTGGAGATATTCTATAAAATACTTTACCACTGATTTCTTTCTCAGATATATTACCTATATTAACATATCTCGAATCCTCGCTGTTATTACAATTATCACCCAGAACAAAATATTCACCTTCATCCAGTGTAATAGGCGAGTATGCGAGACCTTCAGTCATAATAAGACTGTCAAAGGGAACATCTGTGAGCGCATCACCATTGACAAACAAACGACCATTTTTAATCTGAATCTTTTCTCCCGGAAGACCAATAATACGCTTTATATTGAAATAAGAATCCGACTCCTCTTTCAATTTGAAAGCAACAATATCATATCTTTTGGGCTTCTTGACCGTATATGCCCTTTTATCCAATAGCAGAACTTCCCTGTCACTGATGGCAGGACTCATACTTTGTCCTATCATTGTCACAGATTGAACACCAAATGTAACTATACTATATGCTAAAATGACAACAATCAAAATAGCAACTACCCATCTTCCAAGCTCTGATAAGAAATCTTTCAAGTCAAAGGGCTCCCTATCATAACTGCTTCGATATCTTCTTCGACGTCTGCTCATTATAATACCTCTTCGAAAATATATACTTAACCTGCATTATACAGGCTTTAATGTAAACCGCCAATATACTTCATGCTCCTGCGCATATTATAATAACATAAGAACAAAGAAAAGGCTAGAGTCAAACCTACTCCAGCCCCTTCATAACATTACCGTTCATAATAATTAATATATTATCTTACAAGCTCTTTAACCTTAGCAGCTTTTCCGACACGATCACGTAAGTAATATAACTTAGCACGTCTTACTTTACCACGTCTTACAACCTCTATCTTCTCAACAATTGGAGAATGTAAAGGCCATGTCTTCTCAACTCCTACACCATTGGAATTCTTGCGGACTGTGAATGTCTCACGATTGCTTCCACCCTGGCGCTTAATTACGGTTCCTTCAAAAACCTGAATTCTTTCACGGTTACCCTCTTTAACCTTAGCAGATACCTTGATCGTATCTCCTACCTTGAAGTCTGTAATCTCACTCTTTAACTGAGCAGCTTCAATATTCTTGATAATATCGTTCATAATGAACCTCCTTATAATATAAGACGTTCTTGCAAGGATTTTTTACGTTTTGAACAACTTGCAGAGGACCATCAAAATTAATGCAAATTCATATAATGAAATCGCAACTTAGATAATGTACCACAAAGTGTAATATTTTGCAAGCATTTTTTTAGTTTTCTTAAAATCACAAGATTATTTGTTCTTGTCAATAGGAGACACGCATTTATATTAGCCATTTTCAATTTTTTATTTTGTGCCAATAGAAATGTAAGCCTTTAATCCTATTTCTTCTTGATCTTCACACTCTTAGGAAGCCCCGCCTTCTTGAACAGCTTCTTATATGCCTTAAGCTGCTTCTTAGGAACCTTTATGATGGCTTTCTTATTGATATTCTTAAATGCATTCTTGCCCACACTCTTTAATTTAGCTGAGTTGATGACTATCGTCTTAAGCTTCTTGTCTCCGGAAAATGCATTCTTTCCTATGGAAGTTACATTCTTGCCAAGAGTTATCTTGGTAAGCTTCTTACAATCTTTAAATGCACCTGCATTCACCTTGGTAAGATTATTGCCCTTGACCGTAACAGTGGTAAGATTGGTACAGCCTAAGAAGGCATTAGCCCCCACTGTCTCAACATTGCTTCCTATTGTCACCTTCTTGATCTTGGTATTCTTCTTAAATGCATTAGCTGACACGGATGTGACCTTCGCTTTGGTTCCATCAGATAGTGTCACGGTATCCGGAACAATCACAGACGTGGTCTTCTTCTCTTCCGCACTTGGAGCTACATATGCCACGGCAACAACCGTATTGCCGCTGCTGTCCTTGCCTGTCTCCTCCACCTTATATGTAGCCTTGCCGGATGTATCTGCTTCCGTGGTTCCGACAGCAGGTGTCTTATCCTCTGCCCCGCTGCCGCTTGTGGTGCCACCATCTGCAATCTTAGGAATCACTTCCTTTTTCGTCTCGCCACATACCGTACAGGTATATATTCTCTCTCCCTCTGCCGTAGCTGTGGCTTCCTTAGTTACCTTTCCAGCGTCCCACTTGTGTTCAGTACATACCGGCTTATCTGTGCCGCCGTCATTTTTCGGTCCTGAGAATACTATATTACCATCAGCAGTTTCTAATCTCGACACGGAATTGTCCAGTGTACATACATATTTTTCTGTCTCATTTTTTGGATGCTCTTCATATGCAGTCTTCGGTACTGTAAGGGATGCCCCGGCCTCCGCCTTCATTATGCAATCAGCATCTATGCAAAAACCGTCAAGCAAAGGAGTACCATAACCGCTTATCTTATTATTTCCCTTAAGAAGAATCTTAACTCCCTGTTTGAATACACACAGATTCAGTTCATTATAGTTATCAAGAGTTATTGTGTCTGTTGCCTTGTCATAGCTTATTGTTTTCTTCTTACTCATCTCATCCAAAGCAGATGAGCTTCCCACTATTGCCACGAAATCCGTACCTTCTTTATATTGGGCAAGAAGTTCATTGTCTGTTGTAAGATACAGCCAGTTAATGTCAACATGATCCGATTCACCCGTTTCCGTTACCTGAACATAACATTGAGCAGTAAGCTTTTGGGGATCATTGCTTGTTGCAGTGATCATTGAAGCTCCTGTTGATTTGGCGGTAAGTTCACCTGTATTAGCATTCACCTCAACAACATCCGGGTTCTCGCTTTCATAGGTGGCTCCCGGGAAAGTCACTTCCTCATTCTCATGCATGCTGTTCCACACCTTTACCGGATTATCCAAACTATCACCCGGTTTCATTGTGACATTCGATTTATCAAAACCCATTCTGTCAACTCTTATCATAGGAAGAACCGTAACCTTAACTGTATCCGTGATTGATTCGGTCTTAGTGCCATCACCCTTGTCATAGCCCTCCACCGTCATCTTGACAGTCGCAGTTCCCGTTCCGGAATAAGCGCCTATACAGAACACATCATCACTACCATTATTCTTTCCTATGATAACGGAAGCATTATCGGAATCAGGTTCTTCCTCTACAGACCAGGTTAAAATAGGATCAGGATAAGGCTTCAACGGATCTGTAACAGCTACCAATTCCATAAAATTCGGATATCCGTCTAATATGGATGAACTGTAATTATTATCTACACCGTCATATCTGTACAGGATTATTTCTTCAATATCCTCATACTCATATGATTGTGTTTCCTCATTATATATCGTACTTCCGTTTTCATCCCGCTTATATACCATGATTGCAGCGCTTTTAGCAGGATTAATATCAGCTGCCCTTAATAGGATCGCATTATCAAGCTTAAGGATCGGTCTGTCAGACCTTGTATCCGTAACAACAGTTCCATCCTTAACAATTGAATAATCTGAAAGATTCCCTATAACACCACTAAGATCCTCTATAGTCGTGTCTTCCTTATCACGTCCCACGAGATAGAACTTAGCTGGAAGTTTTGCAGCTTCAGAAGAATTATATGTACCGGGCATCACTGCAGGCAGATATATATCTATCAAGGACTTACAATTATAAAATGTATTGCTATATTCACTATCATAATATAACGCTTTTATCAGATTCATATCAGAGCCGGACAGATCAAGAACAACAAGCTTCGGAGCATTAATATCAAACCTCGAATTATCAGAAACACCTTTGATCTTAACTGTAAGCTTTGTACATGATGCCAGATCGAACAATTGTGACGGCGAGGCACTTGACAGGTCAAGATCTATGGTGAATTCCTTAACTGACGCAAGATTGAACATATTATTAACATTAGTTACATTAGCGGTGCTAATTTCACCAAGTTCAAGACTTTGCGCTTTTTCAAGATCAAACATCCCGCTCATATCCGTTACTTTACCGGTATTAAATGCAGATATATCAAGTGTCTCTGTGCTATCTAACTTAAACATTTTAGCCATAGATGTTACATTTTCTGTATTAAATTTTGAAACATCCAATGTCTTAACATTAGGAAGACAGAACATCCCACTCATATCTGTGACTTTATCGGTACTAAACTTTGACAGATCAATACTTTCTACAGCTGGTCCCGCATACTCTATAGGAGAGTATTTATTACTATACTTAAAATTGTATTCACCGAACATCCCCGCCATTGTTGTAACGCTTCCTGTATCCAATGCCGTAAGATTATCTATCTTTACAAGAGCCTGACAGCCTTTGAACATTTCGGACATATCCGTGACTTTTTCTGTATTCATGCTTTCAGGTAATTTCAATTCTTCCAACAGATAATCGCGGAAAAACAATTCCTTCAAGGATGTGACAGAAGAAAAATCAAATCCCGAAATATCCAAACTCCTGATATCACAGTCCGCAAACATACCATCCATATTTTCGACCTTTGAAGTTTCAAAGCCGACAAGGTCAGCCGCTGTAATATCGAGAGCCTGAGAGACGTTATTCATTCTTATCCTGAACATTTCCTTCAAATTAACGGCATTTTTTGTATTAATCTTTGAAAGTCCTTTTATCTCCCCTCCATCACCAATATAGACATTGATCATATTACTCATATCTGTAACATTAGTCGTATTGATTCCTGAAATGTCAAACTCTGTCATTCCAAATATTGCACTGTTCATACAGAACATGTTTGACATATCGGTCACATTGCCTGCCATATGATCACCAATTAGTCTGAAAGACTTGGTATTACCTACTGTTTTTATATGATAGCCATCGGGGCGTGGTTCATTGGATATTGATTCGGACCCTAGCCAGCCATGAGCCCTTGCTCCATCACAGGCTGCTCCTATGCTAAAAGTAGTACTTTCAAAGAACATATAACTACAATCATTAGGAAATCCGACTCCGGAATCAACTGTGATATTACAGGCAGATATCGGATATAAAGGAAGACCTTTTGCATATTTTTCCGTTCCGCTATCATACACTTCATAATTAGCTTCAAGACACACTTTGTACGTAGTTCCGTCATAGGGATCTGTATATGTTGCGGGTATGTTCCAATCCTCTAATTCAAAATCCGATGCCTTTAGATTATCAGGTATCTTGGAATTACCATATCTCAAGTCTTCAATAGTATCCGTAAGATTCGATCCGCTTCCTAAAGCCATTGCAGCTTTTGCATACCCGGATACTCCCTGATTATAACTTTCAAGAGTGATGGTATTGTTCTCTTTATCTTTTATATAATTGTAAAAATCCAATGTAAAATCATTATGTGCCTTAACATATCCTCCGGTATAATAATAAAACCAATAACAATCATACTTATTATCTTCTTCTTTAGGTATACTTTGTCTGTTGGTTACCATTATAGCAATTGGGCTGTTCTGATGGATTCCGGTAACGCTTACTTGTCCGTCTGCATAGGCCGTAACCTTTGGAGCTCTCTCCTTGGAAACACGCTCATAGTATTCCACCGTACTGCCATTTTGCAGTGTATATGTTTTTTTCTCATATTCCCATATTACAACCTGTGACACATTATCCACCGCATCATTTATAGGAATAACATATACTCCGTTATCCGCTTCAAGCTCGCTTATATCATCAGTTGTCAGGATTTTGGAAATACCGTATTGATTTTTCCCCTGATATTCCAATTCAACATCATGCCAGACGGCACTATTAAGATATATATCATCATCAACAGCGGTGATGTTAAGCGTAAAAGAAAAATCTGCAAATGAATCCTCAAATGTACACAGCCCATTTGATCGTAGTTTCAATCTAGCAAGACTTTTATCTTCTTGAGATATCTCCCAACCGCTTTGGTAATTTGAACCGGTTTGGTATCTTGAGCCCGATACATCTATAGTCGAGCCATCCCCGTCAGAACCTTCCCCGTTAAGCTTCAGAGATAGCTGATATTCGTGATAAGCACATCCGTTATCGATTGTATACTTAGTCACTCCATCTTCAACAGTGGAAACAACCGTCATTTCCGTGTTATCATACAAATCAGTTACTTTCAATGACCATTTTCCGTCAGTTCCTTCTGCGTTTGACAAAAACGATCCGGCATTAACTAAAACGCAGACCATTAAAAATGTCAGCACTGTCATAACACCAATACTAAATGTAGAATACTTTCTTCTCCAAGAATCCATATACATCCTCCTTTTCACTTCACGTTTTTGTGTACCCTTATTACCCTACTTTTATTATTCTATGCTACTCTCATTAATACACGAGTACAAAATACTATTCTATATTACATCAAATATGAAAAAAAATATAGGTTCATATTTCTGCCATAAAGAAAAAAGCCTGCTTTACGCAGGTTTTTTATCACATTATCTCAATCATCTATATTGTGTTCATAGTAGGACTTTATCAGCCCTGCTCTGTTCTCAGTTCCCGTTTTTTCATAAAGCTGTTTCATATATCTGTATCACCTTTTGAAGCATCATATGCTTCTATTGCCTTTGATGTGGCATACAAAGCCGCGAAACTCCTAACCTCACTAAAACTCCAAACTATCCGCATTAAGTAGAAAATACTTCATTCCCATGATCACAAAGCCTTCCTCATTTCTCCATGGCTTTTTTGTTCCGTTTACTATAACAATCTTCTTAAATGAATCAGGTATGTTTCTAAAGGAATTAAATTCCTGCATCTGCTTTTCCTCGGAAGTCATGTCATAAGCTACCTGAATATAATATCTCTGACTGCCCTGATTAACTACAAAGTCAACTTCAAACTGCTTACGACTCGTTCTCCCTTCATCATTTTTTGCATACACTTCTACGATACCGGTATCCACATTATAACCTCTTATAAGCAGCTCATTATAAACAACGTTTTCCATAATATGAGTAGGCTCCTGCTGTCTGAAATTCAATCTGGCATTTCTAAGTCCCACATCTGAAAAATAATATTTCAGGTTAGCACCCACATATTTTCTTCCCTTAATATCATACCGTTCCGCTTTAGAAATCAAAAAAGCCTCTGCCAGATAATCAATATGGTTAGATATAGTTTTATTACTATAATTGATACCTCGTTCACTTTTAAATGTATTTGATATTTTAGTTGGATTTGTAGGGGCTCCAATGGCAGAAGCTAATATATCTACCAAAGTTCCAATCTCATCAACATTTTGAATCCTGTTTCGCTCTACCACATCCTTGATATAAACATTGGTAAAAATATTTTTAAGATACTCAGCCTTCTGGCGTTCCACAGAGAATTGTGCCACCTGTGGTAAACCACCGTATATCATATATTCCTCCCAGGCATCATCATAATCTCCGTCATAAGCATTATAGAACTCAGCAAAAGATAACGGATAAATTCTTATCTCATCTCCTCTGCCTCTAAATTCAGTTACAATATCACTAGATAAAAATTTCGAGTTGCTTCCGGTCACATATACATCAATATTGTTAATCCGAAGCATACTGTTCAGCACTTCTTCAAATCGCGGCATAAACTGTACTTCATCTAAAAGCAGATAATATTTCTGTTCATCTTTCATTGAGGCCTTGATATACTGATAACACTTTTGGGGATCTCTAAGCTCCTCATTTTCAATACCATCTAAGGCAATCTCAATGATATGGTCATTATCTACACCGCTCTCCAACAAATGTTTCTTAAACAACACAAATAACAGGAATGATTTTCCGCATCTTCTGATTCCCGTAATAATCTTTATCATCCCATTATCTTTTCTTATCTTTAACTGTTCAAGGTATGCATCTCTTTTAATCTCCACAAGCTTCGCTCCTTATTTTTGTGTGCTAACACATTTTTTAGTAATCATATTATATCATCTAATGTGTACTTATTCAATAATTATTACTATTTTATGTGTATTTACACGTTTTTATGCATTGTAAAGTTATGATACTCCGTCATAGTATTCACCTGTATATCTGAAATGGTTCTCGGTATCTCCGGTCTGTTCTATCAGGTCTCCATATGCAGTATATCTGTACTTATCTGTGATACGTCCTGCTTCATTGAGAAGTGCTCTTACGTCTCCATGTCCGCCATAGAGATATGTTGATGTAACACCTTCTCTTGATGGGGAGGGTTGGTTGTGCTAAAGTATTGACAATCATTAAATATTTCCACAGCTAGTCTAGACAAAAAGTCTTTGACCTATGCTTATACAAGCATCCGCTTGTGTTCCTTATAAAAACATATAGTCTTTTTATGCTTTTTGTCATGTCCCAAAAATAGTATTATAATTCGAGAATATTCATAACTAATGCAACCATAACATCCTTTTCTTCGGGTCTTGATTCTGCAATCATAAGCGTTAGTGCTACCAATGCACCATCGCTGATTCTTTTCTGTCCATCTCTATATAGACCATTATTTTTTTCAAGAAATTCTAAAAACAATGATGCGGCAATCCTTTTACATCCATCACTATACGGATGATCTTTTATCATAAAATACAACAAATGAGCTGCTTTTTCCTCCATAGAAGGATACGCATCACTCCCAAAGGCACTTTGATAAATCGCATCTATAATCCCCTTGACTTTTCCCTCTTCTTTCTCGATTCCAAATACATCAGTATGAAAAGAATCCTTCATAAATTCTACCATAGATTTACAGTCTGAATATGTGAGTCTATATATAGGTTTTGAACCTTCGGGCTTGTCTATAACCTGATGATCATACTGATCCAATAAAATCAATGCCTCCGTATATTGATTTACTGCTTTTAGTACATCCGACTCCTCAACATCCAATGCACATGCAAGCATCCGTGTCTGTATATCGACAGTCTTCTGTAACGCCTGTAATCTTTTATCGTTTACAGCATATCCGTCAATAATATACTGTTTTAGAACAGAATTAGCCCATCGTCTAAAAGCAATTCCCCGTTTTGAATTCACACGATAGCCTACAGATAGTATCATGTCAAGATTATAAATTTTGGGTTTCCTTCCTCCTGAACTTTTGTCGGAAAAACCGACAGAAGTTTCATCAAGTTCTCCAGACTGAAGAATATTATTGATATGTTCACTAATCGTAGCATGTGCAACGTCAAATAATTCTTCCATCTGCTTTTGTGTCAACCATACGGTTTCCTGATCAGGACTTACCTGAACTTCTATATTCTTGTCACCATCCGTAAACAAAACAATTTCATTTTTCAAAATATCATCCCCTTGATATATACATAACACATCTACTAATATTATTCTACAAAAACTTTCGTTTATGAGTATTGCCTATCATAATTAGTGCTTGCCGATACCCCTATCGAAAAATTGATTACCAGAAGCAGACTGACGACCATCATCAGCAGACACTTCAATATTTTGTTATTCTTTATGACAGCCACCCCCAACTCTATAATACTTTCAGCTTCTGTTATTATCTTGCTATAATCTGCATAATAGCATCATCACATTCAACTGTTTTCACAATTAATATGGCATCCACTCTTCTCCATCAGACAAACCTATTACTTGTGAAAGTTCTGTCTGGGACTGACAAATTATGTTTTTTATTAAATCTAATCATATAAACATTATTATTAACATTTCACATCATATACCTATACATAATGTCTAAATAACAAAATGGATGAATCATCATGGGCTAAATCAAAAAAAACCGCAATCATTTTGTAATACAATACACTTTTTTTATATTCAACAACAGATATAATGGTATCTTTAGGAACACTAATCTGATTACCTTCTTTTTTCAATGATAATATATCTGTATTAATATTTATACAAACAACAGCATATTTTTTATACCTTTCCACTTCCTTCTCTTTTATTTTAAAATGAAAAACATATCTATATGCATATCCACCAAAATAATTATTTCCCCCCATTATATTAGCATTTTCAATCAATTGAAGATGCGCAGAATAAACATCCCCTTTTTTCATTATTTTTAAATAATTTCCCGCTCGTATTCTAAGATTTATTTTTAACATTATTAATGGTAAAATAATAATAATAGATATTACAAAACATAATACATAAGATATTTTATTATAGTTAAACATATTCAACAATGAGTCAAACAATATAAATCCAACTATTATAACAAATAATATATGTATGTAATTCTTAAAAAAAATTATTCTCCATTTTCTGATTCCATTAATAATCTGTTGCTTCTCCTGCTCTAATTGCATTTAAATTATAAGAAGTTAGAACACCAACAATATCATAAGTAATAAAAATGATACTTTCAAAACCATCCTAAAAATTACCCGTAGCAAAATTTTGTCCTAAGTCAAAACAATCCACCCACAAATTCATTGAATTAACAGCTAGTGAAAAACCATATCCTATGGGCGGACAAATAACTTCTACGACTACAGCAAGTACAGAAAATGCTAATAATAATTCATGTATAAAACTTGTATCCACCCTCTCCAACCCAAACGGATCAAGATAACTTATCGGATTACCCTCTACATATGCATATCTGTTAAGACTGCTTACACGTTCTAATACTCCGAGCAATACATCCTGATTGATGAATCTCTTGATTTCAACGTTGTAATAACGTGCTCTCATGTAGTAGAGACCGTTGCTGTCGGTGGTCACTCCATATTGTCCGTTATACAGGAATGGTATATCTTCTCTGTACTCACCGTCTATCAATTCACCATACGGTGTGTAGTTATATGTCTCAACAATGTTTCCCTTGATGTCAGTGACAGCCATTGTACTTCCGACATTGTTGAAATGGTATGCAAAATAATCATTACCATTATCCTGTGATGCAAGTCAGCTTCCATATAAGTAATATAACAATTGTATATTATCTATTAAACATCAATTATCAAATATAATAAGTTTAATAATAAAAATATAACATTATAAGTAAGCAAAATATAATTAAGAAAAGCCGGACAATATAATGTATCATCTTTTAATATGCCTCCCTCAATACTTGAAACTAAAATATGATAATCATTATAATCATCGGAAGATATTACATCAACTTCTATCGGTTTATCAATTAATGTTTTAAATGTCCTATATCTATTAACTTCACACGAATATTGTTCTTCAAAAACGTGATGAGAATTACCATCGAAAAATGTACAAACAATCTTAACAAACAATAAACCCTTTAATGCAAAAACAATACTAACATCATTCGGATCCATTTTTGCTTTTATTAGCCTTCCATTTTCAACGAGTAAATTGTGTCTTCTATTAATATTTCCTACACCCAGAACAATAATCCAACAAATTATAAATACCGGAACGTAAATCATAATGAACAATTTCCATTCACTTATTTTTTCTTTACATACTACTGTTTGTAAAAATGCAAAAGCAACATTTACTATTAATACTAAAATGTTTTCTGACGTTTTTTTAATTCTCACTTATAATTCTCCATTATCATATCTATCTTTCAAAAAGAAAATAATTGTACACCAATCTCCTGCCTCAGGAATTAATCCTATAGCATTTTTTTCAATTCCTTGCACAGCTTCTTTTTGTTCCTTACTTAAAAACTTATATTGAGTTATATCATAAATATATAAACCTATATCATATAAACTTAAAATTGCCCCAGTTGCAAATGATACCGGGTTTGGAAAACTAACATTAATACACGCCATAATATATGTAATATTACTAATTACTTTATGTTGATTGTATGTTTCCCAATTATAACTTTTTTCCAACCCAAACGGTTCAAGATAACTTATCGGATTACCCTCAACATATGCATATCTGTTAAGGCTGCTTACTCGCTCCAACACTCCTAACAATACATCCTGATTGATGAATCGCTTGATTTCAACATTGTAATAACGTGCTCTCATATAGTAGAGACCGTTATTGTCTGTTATAACTCCGTACTGTCCATTATACAATAATGGTATATCTTCTCTTGGATAGTCTTCCGGCTTCGTCATATGTCAAAGTACTTGTATTACCGTTAGCATCCGTCTGTGTCTTTAACAGTCCGTTATCATAGTATGTGTAGCTTATCTTACCGCCGTTAGCCTGTGTCAGAGATAATATCCGGCTTCCTGCACTGTATTGTGCATTCTGAAGACTTCCAAGCATATCTGTTACAGACAATGCATTACCTGCCGCATCATATGCAGAACTCACCTTAGTTTCCCCATCAGGACATATTATCTCTATGAGATTACCGTTATTATCATATTTATATTCATAATAAGTGCCGTCAGGTCTTGTTTCCTTTGTAAGGTGATCGTCATCATCATACTCTAACTCAACTATATGATGAACTGATAAATGATATTAACTACGTACATTTTGTAATCAGAGTATAATCGTCTATCTAACGACAAATGCTCAATCATCCCTCAAGCTTTTTATCTAAAGCCTGTTTTTTCATCTTTATATCATCTAACGCATCCTGCTGTTGCCTTATGAGCATCATAATCTCCTGTTTTTTCTGCTTAACGGGAATCACATCATTCTTGAAACAATATTCCGCCACATAGGGGCTGTCATTCTCCACCAGATATCTGATTATTGGTCCCCTACAGGCTCGTTCAATTGCAAAAAATGTAACAAGACTCACTATAAGACAGACAAGCCCATATATTCCGCCGATAACTCCCGGAAGGAATGCCTGTATAAATGCCGCAAGTATAAATACAAAAAGAAAACCAAAAACCCTTTTCTTTACCATTCCCATCTCTTCATCAATATCCATTATCTCCTTGTCAGCAGCCGCAAGTTTAAACTGAAGATCCTTCATACCATAAAGAACATAATCCTGCTCTTTATTGTAGTATTCATTCAATTCCTGAATATCCGCAGTGTTCATATCATCCTCTTTTAAAGTAAATGAAAAACTGCTCTGTTTACTTTCAGGGACATCTTCCTTGATAATATCGTGTTTCTTTAAAATCTCTTCCTGTTTTTTCTTCTCGTCAATTATTTCCTGTTGCCTTAGTTCAAGGTTATGTATCTTGTTATCATATACAAGTATCCGTTCCTTAAGATCTGCTATCTTGAATTCGGTACGCACTCTGTCATCCTGAAAACTATTGATATCATGCTTCTTGGCAAAGCGCATGGCTTTTTCCGGATTCTTGCTGTACATAAGTCTTACAGCCATCTCAGACTCTTCCACAATCAGCTTAAACAATAATCTGGAAATCATAATGATCAAAAGCCCTGTACCTAACAATGCAACTCCAAAAGGACCACTGGCTCTGTTTTCCTCATAATTTTGAAAATATTCCACCCATGTAGCAACACATACTGCCGTCAATAATATGAGGCCGAACAAAACCGGCAGATTCGCTATAACTCTGGATTTAACTATCTTTTCCCGTTTTGGAATATACTTTTCATGAAACTCTTCACCGGCAAGTTGTAATTCCAATTGTTGTTTCTTACTCTTATAATCATATATCTGCTCTGCCACTTCAATAAGTTCAGATTTCTTATAACCATACTCACCTATCTCCATCTATTCTCCCCCTTCTCTGTTTATTCCATGTGATTGTGAAACTCTCGAATATGTTTTATTTCGTTGTGTATATTATACAGATTCCCAATCATCTATATATTGTTATTCACACTTTGAATCCATATATTTGCGGTATAGGTCAGGTCGCCTATCCTTTGTCCTCTCGATAGACTGTTCTAATCTCCATTTTTCTATGTTCTTGTGATGACCGGATAACAATACTTCCGGCACCTTCTGACCCATAAATTCCTCAGGTCTTGTATATTGAGGGTATTCCAACAGATCATCATGAAATGTATCAAATTCAGCACTGACATCACTTCCAAGCACCCCCGGTACAAGACGGGATATTGCATCAATGACAACCATAGCAGGTAATTCCCCACCCGTTAAGACATAATCCCCGATAGATATGTTATCAGTTACTATCATGTCTAACACGCGCTCATCAATCCCCTCATAGTGTCCGCATAAAAATATGAGGTTCTCCTCCTTA
>JAFUGT010000106.1 GCA_017469275.1 Lachnospiraceae bacterium | reverse complement strand
TGTTCACGAATTTAGTACTGCTACGTGATGCAACGCGAGCGCAAGCGGGTCCCTAAGCGATGATGAAAGTCACTGGAGCCGTTCACAATATCAAAAACGTATAAGAGTTTCGCTCACTATACTGAGCCATGCCGATACCTTCGCAGCAAAGCTGCTCGGTGTCGCGGCGTTCGCCGTATGCAGACTAGTGTATAAATGCTCTTATGTGAGCAAGCTCTCACCGAGCATTATACATAGTCTGCGCATGGCTCACTTTAACGCGCAAACATTAATTTAGTACAATGTATGGAGATTGATATGGTAACACTTCTTTCAAAAATATTTATAAAACAAAAGGATGAGAATGAAAGACGCGGCGCTTTTGGGATACTGTGCAGTGTTGTAGGAATATGCCTCAATATATTTCTTTTTGCCATCAAGTTTGTGGCGGGATATATAAGTGGTTCAGTTGCCATTACTGCGGATGCCTTTAATAACCTGTCTGATGCGGGATCTTCTTTTGTCGCGCTTTTAGGCTTTGCCTTTGCCGGGAGAGAGCCTGATGCGGAGCATCCCTTTGGGCATGGGAGATATGAATATATAGCAGGCTTTGTTGTATCAATTGCGATTCTTCTTATGGGCTTTGAGCTTTTGAGAAGCTCAGTTTTGAAGATCCTTCATCCCGTTTCTGTGAATGACAGCATTTTTTCTATTGTAATTCTTGTAATCTCCATCATTATCAAAATATATATGTATGCCTATAACACTGTCATAGGAAAGAAAATAAATTCCTCTGCTATGCAGGCGGTGGCAAAGGATTCGCTGTCGGATGTGGTGGCGACTTCTATTGTTCTGCTGGCGGTGATTATTCAGAAGAGTGCCGACTTAAAACTTGATGGATATGGTGGCGTTGTTGTGGCATTTTTCATTCTTTATGCAGGATACGAGGCGGCTAGAGATACCATAGACCCGTTACTTGGACTTTCGCCTGACAAGGAGTTTGTGAAACAGGTCGAAGAGATTGTGCTTTCCCATGAAATGATATCGGGAATTCATGATCTGGTGGTGCATGATTATGGTCCGGACAGGAGGATTATAACGCTTCATGCAGAAGTGCCGGGGGATAAGAATATAATAGAAGTACACGAACTTATTGATCAGGTTGAGCATGAACTTAAAGAAAAACTCAACTGTCAGTCTCTTATCCATATGGATCCGGTTATGATAAATGATGATGAGATAAAAAGGGTCAGAAAAACAGTTATTGATGAGATTACCGGTAAGATTGATAAAAGAATTACTATACACGACTTCAGGATAACAAAACATGATGGCAAAACAATGGTTTTGTTTGATGCCGCCATACCATATGATATTAAGGCGAAAGACAGGGAGCTGGAGAAGATGATCAGTCAGATGGTCCTGGATATCAATATAGTGGAAGAAGAATACGGAGTAAATGTTGACATAGACCGTTTTGAGGGCTGATGAAGATTGCTGAAACGACAGCAAATCCGGCTATGCTAAGTTATGTGATAAGAAGAGCTTATGGCAATACAAGAACATGAAATGTAGTCTGCATGAAAAACAGATTTGGAAAAGAAGGTGGAAAGTTGGGCTTTGAAGTAAAGGATGACAGAAAATCCAAGATACTATATGTACTTAAGGTTTTATGGGAGGATACTGACGAAGAGCATCCCATGTCGGCAGTTTTGATGGCGTCTAAACTCAAAGAATACGGAATAGAGTGCGAAAGAAGAAGTATTTTACATTGTTTTGATTCTCTGGAGGAATTTGGGTTTGATATCATAAGGACAAAGAAAGGTACATATCTTGGAGAACGGGTGTTGGAACTTCCGGAGCTCAAATTGCTGGTGGATGCAGTACAGTCATCCAAATTCATAACCACAGGGAAATCCGCAAACCTGATAGCACATTTATCCGAGCTTGCAAGCCTTCATGACAGAAAGTATCTGAAAAGACAAGTGTATGTGAACGGTCGTGTTAAGACCATGAATGAGAGCATATACTATAATATTGATACTATTGAAGAGAGTATGCGAAATAATGAGCAGATAAGCTTTCAGTACTATAACTGGAATGCAGATAAGAAAATGGTTCCGCGCCATGAAGGCAGGATATACCGGGTATCACCCTGGAGCCTTGTGTGGGACAGAGAGCGCTATTATATGGTGGCCTATGATAATTCTTCGGAGCAGATAAGACATTACCGGGTTGACAAGATGGGTAATATCAATAATCTGGACAGGAAACGAGAAGGAAAGAAGTTATTTGACAGCATAGATATGGCAAACTATACCTCTTTGAACTTTGGCATGTTTCAGGGTGATAAGCAGACTGTGCAGTTAGAGGCAGAAGAAGATATGGCAGGAGTGATCATTGATCATTTTGGCCCTTCTGTATGGATGCATATAGCAGGAGAGGGTAAAATATCTGTTTCTGTTGACGTGGCGGTAAGCAATCAGTTCTTTGGCTGGGTTACTGCTATGGCGGGCAAAGTAAAAATAGTATCGCCAAAGAGTGTCAAGGCTGAATATAATGAATTGCTGAGAAAATGCATGATATGATTGTTAATGATATATCAGGGTAACTTTTTAATAAATGGTTTATTGTGTAGGAGGCGTTAGTGATGAAAAAATATCTTATGGCTCTTGATCAGGGCACAACAAGTTCAAGGTGTATTATATTTGATAAGCGGGGCAATATTGTTTCTATGGCACAGAGAGAGTTTGAGCAATATTTTCCGAAGTCGGGCTGGGTGGAGCATGACGCAGATGAAATCTGGGCTTCACAGGCAAGCGTTATGGCTGAAGCCATGGCGAAAAATTCCATTACAGCATCAGAACTTGCGGCGATCGGTATCACCAATCAGAGAGAGACAACTATTGTGTGGGAGAAGAATACGGGGAAACCTGTATATCACGCTATAGTATGGCAATGTAGAAGAACTGCTGATTATGTTGAAGAGTTAAAAAAAGAAGGCTTTGATAAAATAATAAGAGAGAAGACCGGATTGATTGCGGATCCATATTTTTCAGCCACAAAGATAAAGTGGATACTTGATAATGTTGAGGGCGCAAGAGCAAAGGCGGAAAAAGGCGAGCTTTTATTCGGTACGGTAGATACATGGTTGCTATACAAACTGACCAATGGCAGAGTGCATGCAACGGATGTGACTAATGCATCCAGAACTATGCTTTACAATATCCATGAATTGTGCTGGGATAAAGATCTTTTAGAAAAATTCGATATTCCGTCTTCCATGCTTCCTGAAGTAAAAGATTCTTCCTATATATATGGCCATACGGATTCGGGACTTATCGGAGCGGAGGTTCCAATTGCCGGAATTGCCGGCGACCAGCAGGCGGCACTTTTCGGGCAGTGCTGCTTTGAAGAGGGTGAAGGCAAGAATACCTACGGTACAGGGTGCTTTCTTTTGGTCAATACCGGTGAAAAGGCGGTGGAATCAAAGAACGGTCTTTTGACAACCATAGCATGTGGAATTGATGGAAAAGTAAGGTACGCCCTTGAAGGCAGTGTGTTTGTTGCAGGTGCTGCCATCAAGTGGTTAAGAGATGAAATGAGATTGATAAATGACGCGCCAGAGACCGAAACTATGGCATATTCTGTAGAGGATACCGGGGGAGTATATGTTGTTCCCGCATTTACAGGTCTGGGTGCTCCTTACTGGGATGCGTACGCCAGAGGTGCGGTATTCGGTTTGTCAAGAGGAACTGACAATGCGCAATTTGTCAGAGCAACACTGGAATCTTTGGCATATCAGTCTCTTGATGTGATAAGGGCTATGGAAGACGATTCCGGTATTAAAGTTACCGAGTTGAAGGTGGATGGAGGGGCATCTGCCAACAATTATCTGATGCAATTTCAGGCAGATATATTAAATGGAAAAATAATAAGACCTGTAGTAGCTGAGACGACTGCACTTGGAGCTGCATACCTGGCAGGACTTGCTGTAGGATATTATTCTGATCTTAATGAGGTTAAGAGTAATTGGCAGGTGGACAGGGAATATATATCAAATCTTGAGGAGAATAAGAGAGACAGTCTATATGCAGGCTGGAAGGACTGTGTAAAAAGAATCCGTTCTTGATTATCATTTATAATTAAAATATGTGTACCGGATTTTAATAATCAATTAATTGATTAAACACAAAATGAACACATAAATGTTATATCTTGGGATACAATAAATAGAACAACAAGAATATAACGATATGCTGCATTGAGTGAGCTTGCTCTGATTATATATGAGCAATTAAAGATATGTAACATATTGACTGAGTAGGAGTGATCGAAATGTTGGAAATGATACTTATGAGTGGTTATTATGGTGGATATGGAGGCTATGGCGGATATTACGGAGGGTATTTGACCTATCTTATATTTCTTCTGCCGGCAATGATTCTGGGTTTCTGGGCGCAGATGAAGGTCAAGGGAACATTTAATAAATATAACAGGATCAACAATTCAAGAGGCATGACCGGAGCACAGGCGGCAAGGATGGTCCTGGATCAGAATGGATTGTCATATGTAAGGATAGAACATATTTCGGGAGAATTGACGGATCACTATGATCCAAAAGACAATGTCATACGATTGTCATCTTCGGTGTATGACTCAACCTCCATAGGGGCCATAGGGGTTGCGGCTCACGAGGCGGGACACGCGGTTCAACATGCTGAAGAGTATGCGCCTATCAAGATGAGAAATGCTATCATACCGGTATGCAATATTGGCTCTAATGTGGGACCGATCATGATTCTTATAGGATGTCTGTTTGCAGGGACATTTGGAAAAAGTCTTATATTTTTTGGCATATTACTTTTTTCATTGGTTGCCCTGTTTCAACTCGTAACACTTCCGGTAGAATTTGATGCCTCAGGAAGAGCACTTAATGTTATTCGGGATAATGGAATATTTGATGAACAGGATTATAAGGGTGCGAAGAAAGTGCTCTCTGCGGCAGCGATGACATATGTTGCGGCATTGGTTACGACCCTCTCACAGATACTATACTATGCGGTGAGGTTCTTGGGTGTAGGAAGAAGACGCGACTAAGTTAAGAATTTCTTAATTTGACGAATTGTATTTTGGGTGGTAAACTCTCTTTGATACTTTTGATGTATATGAACAATGTTTAATTTTGGGATCAACAATATTTATCAGTGATTCGAATTAATAAAGGAGGACATGAAATGAGAAGATTATATAAAGGTATGACGGCTGCGTTACTTGCGTTGACAATGGTGGCAACACTCCCGGCAGCGGGACTTGACGTACATGCTGATGCGGTTACCGATGCTGCACCGGAGGATGTATATGTATCATTTGGTGCAGATTTGAAAGACGACGAGAAAGAGAAGGTTATCAGCCTTTTGGGAATCAACGAGGAAGATTTGGAAGATTATACCGTGGGAGAGATAACCAATGCAGATGAGCATGAATATCTTGGTGATTACCTTGATGCAAGTGTGATCGGTTCAAGAGCATTATCTTCCGTTGTGGTAGTGGTCGGACAGGAAGGTGACGGTATTGATGTTGAGACAAAGAATATCTCCTATTGTACACCGGGAATGTATACAAATGCACTTATAACGGCGGGTATCAAGGATGCGGATGTTATTGTTGCGGGACCCTTTGAGATAACAGGTACTGCAGCACTTGTTGGAGCAATGAGAGCATATTCTGCTCTTACAGGAGAGACTATTTCATCAGCAAGTATGGATACCGCAGTTAATGAATTGGTTGTTACCAGCCAGATGGCGCAGGAAGGAAATATCAGCGCTGAAGATGTTGAGCAGTTGATGGCATTTGTTAAGGCTAAGGTTGTTGAAGAGAACCTTGATAACGAAGAAGCCATAAGCAAGGCTATAGACCAGGGCGCGGATGAACTTGGCATCACAGTTACAGATGATGAAAAGGCAACTATTATATCTCTTATGAAGAAGATCAACAGCCTTGATCTGGATGTGGACAGCATGAAGGAGCAGGCGAAAGATCTGTTCAACAAACTTGAGGATATGGGAATTGACAAAGAGCAGGCAAAAGGATTTTTCCAGAAGATAGTTGACGCACTTACAGAATTCTTCCATAATATTTTTGGATGATCAGTTGCTGCAATAATTAAATGCATAATATATAAGGATCGACATATGTGTCCGGATTACGGGTATATATCAATGTCGATCCTTTTGCTATATATCAGTCATTTTTGTATATATACTTATTTTCGAGGAAATACTCTATAATATGATGGCAAGGTCAAAATGTAAACATACGGATTGCGAAGCAATGTAGTCGTGCGTAGACATCAGTTGGGGAGAAATACCTTTTGGCACCAACATCATAAAGCGTACATATTCTATAGATTTAGGTTGCAGAGGCTTTGCAACTTTAATTAATTCGAAAAGAGGGAATGGTTTTGTTCTATCAATTAAAAAGAGGTCGTGTAGGCTTCCTCACGTATAAAGAGTTGGAGGATGATTATGTTATGTATGATCTTCCGAAGTCCACTCTTACTGAGTGTAACGACAATCCGTACAATTTCCGAAGCGATATAGATGTCTCAAGAGAACTTGTATTTGTGGTGCTGGATATCTTAAGTCTGCCATATGTATTTGGCGAAAATGATAGAATAGCACTATATATAAGAAATGATCTTATATTAATAGTGTCGGTGAGAGAACACGATAAGAATATCCGTAACATTTTTGATGCTGCCGTATCCTATTATGAAGAAAGGAAAACGTTTTCGGAAACCGTACCTGAAAAATTCTTATGCCATTTTCTCGACAGGCTCATTGTTAACGATAGAAAATTTCTTGAAAATATGGAACATAATATGAGTGCTTTGGAAAGAGATATGTTAAATGATATGGCAGATGATGGATTTATAAATGATATTATATCCATAAAAAAGGAACTCATATATATATGGAATTATTACGAGCAGTTGATAGATTTGGGAGAAATATTGAGAGATAATGAGACGGAGATGTTTCTTCCTGAGAACCTCAAGGGCTTTGATGCATTTACAAAGAGGGTTATAAGACTCAGTGACAATGTAAAGCAGTTAAAAGAATATACCGTACAACTTAAAGAAACCTATGACGCTGTGTTGTCATTCAGACTCAATAATATAATGAAATTATTCACCGTGGTTACGGCAATCTTTCTTCCGCTTTCTCTGATAGTAGGATGGTACGGTATGAATTTTGATAATATGCCGGAACTTTCCTGGAAATATGGCTATGCGGGTGTTGTTATATTATCCATAGCGGTTGTTGTCTTTTGCTTGTCAATGTTCAAAAGGAAAAAACTGTTATAGCTGTGTGAAAACAGAAAATATAATTGTATATTTTTTGAAATTTTTTATTGAATATTATTAGACATCGTATTAAAATAAAGCTATATATTTTCATGATGGAGGTTGCCTATATATGGAGAAAAAAGAAATCGAACAGAAGATGATGGAGATTATTGAGGAAGAAATGCCGGAAATAGATGCAGACAAGATTGATCTTGAGGCGTCATTTACTGATGAATATGGGGTGGACTCAGTATCTCTCATCAAAGTGATCGTTGACGCAGAACAGAAATTCAACGTCAAATTTGACGACAGAGAGCTGGCGCTTAACAAGTACAACAATTTTGAGGATGTTGTAGAAGTTATAGAAGAGAAATTACAGTAAAATTATATAACATGAGAAGGAGTAAATAGTTATGGCAAACAAAGCAGTATTATCAGTTAAGTATCCTGCCATTACATCTTGGCAGTGGCATGCAACATTGTTTTCTATTTTAGGAGAGGATGAGAACGCTAAGAAGTGGATTTACAGTAATTACATACAGCTTCGTTGTTATAATATAGCTGAGTATACAACGGGTGATGAGATTCTTCTATGCGATATGATGCCCGGAAGCAGTTCACTTAAAGAATGTCCATATCTTATCTTTTCGCTGATTACTAAGCCACAGATAGACAGTTATTGTGGAGATGTAATTGATTTCATTGTCAAGACGATTGATCTTGGCGGATACATTTACGGTGCATTTGATGAGGCAAGAATGCTTTGTGACGTTAGCGTTGATTATAAGTTCTCACACGAATTATTTATATATGGTTACAATATGGAAGAGGAAGTATTCTATGTTGGAGACTTCACATTTAAGGATAAGTATTCTTATACTACTGTTTCTTTTGAGGCGGTTAAGAGAGGTTTTGATGCTCTTTCAGCAGGTGAAGACCATGTATTCAAAGATGATTATAAGGGTACACGCGGACTTTATGTGATTCAGAAAAATACTGACACCAAGTATTATGACCTTGACACGGTTCTTATCAAGAATACTATCAAAGAATATCTTGGCGGAGAGGATACTAAGAATCATTTTCGTATGATGAGAAACCGTTTCGATGACACTATCTTTGGCGTTAATGTATATGATGCGCTTCTCAAGAGAATAGACAAGCAGCTTCATGAAGAGGAACCGGATTTCGACATTCGTGCATTGCACATAGCATATGATCACAAGGTACTTATGTTAGACCGTTTGAAATATCTCATGGCTAACGAGGTGATTCCGTTTGACCAGGCTATGCTTGATGAGTACTCTGAGGTTGTTGAGGATATGCTTGCTGCAAGAAACCTTCTTGTACGTATATCTGTTACAGGCGAGATTGAAGCCGGTTCAAGAATTGCAGATCATATTAACAGTGCAAGAGAAAAAGATGTTGCAATCCTCACTAAGGTTATGAATCTTCTTTAATTAATAGGATGAATATATGTTAGATTGTTATTATATGGATCTTGAAAGTGACTGCTCTTTAGAGCAGTCACTTGTATTATATGAAAAATTATCTGTGGACAGACGGAAGACGGTTGACAAACTGAAAAATCAGGATATGAAAAAAAAGCAGATCATAATAGGTGTTTTTTTGCAGCACGTGCTGGGTCTTTATATACCAATACCGACAAATGAGTTTGAATTTGAATATAATGAGTATGGAAAACCCTTTGTAAAGGGAGTAGATATTCATTTTAATATGTCTCATTCCGGCAGATATGCCATAGCTGCGGTAAGCGACAGTAATGTTGGAGTTGATATAGAGAGAAGACGCAGTAACAGAATAAATGTTGCTAAGAGATGCTTCTGCAAAGAGGAATATGAGTATATAATGGCGGCGGAGAGTACAGATGAAAGAGAAGAAAGATTTCTGGAGTATTGGACACTCAAAGAGGCCTATATCAAATATGTGGGAGCAGGTCTTTCAATACCTCTCAATTCTTTTAGGGTTGTCAGGGAATCGTCAATATCTGACATACATAGATACGGAATTATCACAGGTATACATTATATGGATGATACCGAACGTGACTTTTTTGGAAGTGAGCGGGAGAACGTCGTGCTCTATTCTTGTCCTTTTGACGAAACATACAGATTTTCTTTGTGCTGTCAAAAGAAAAAAAATGGACATGATATTGAGATGTTGAGCAGCTGTGGAAATGTAAAAAAGATTGATTTTATTGACATTTTAGATGGGTAATGGGTTGATTTTTGTCTAAAATGTCGAAGAATGGTGGTAATTATTTCCTGATATGGACATTTTAACCATTTTGATATTTTTTATTGACAAACAAGATATGATGGTGTATTCTATCAACGAAACAAAAAAATAAAGGAGAGGATATCAAGATGAAGAAAATGGTAAAATCTGCTGTAGTTGCACTTGCACTTGCTTTATCATTAAGCTTTGGGGTAGGCACAACTGCAAACGCAAAAGTAACTGTCAAGAAGGTAGCTTCTGTTAATAAGTTAACAGGATCTAAGAAGATTACATTAACAAAGGGTAAGAAAGCTACTTTGAAGACAACTGTAACTTTGAAATCCGGTAAGACTAACAAGAAGGTAACTTACAAGTCTTCTAAGAAGAGCGTAGCTACTGTTACAAAGAAGGGTGTAATCAAGGCTAAGAAAGTTGGTACAGCTAAGATTACAGTAACTTCAACTCAGAATAAGAAGAAGAAAGCTACTGTTACTGTTAAGGTTGTTAAGGGTAAAGTTACAAAGGTTACATTTGACCAGACAGCTATCAGACTTGACCCTGCTAAGACTGCTGAAATTAAGGCAACTGTTAAGACCAGTGGTAAGAAGCCTAACAAGGCTCTTGTATGGTCTACAAGTGATGCTAAGGTAGCTACAGTTACTGCTGCGGGTAAAGTTACAGCTGTTGCACCTGGTGTTGCTACTATCACAGCTAAGGCTACAGATGGTACAGGTAAGAAAGCTACAGCAACTGTTACTGTAAGCAAGACAACTCTTGCACTTGGCGCTGCTGCTTCATTCAAGGCTGATGTTGAGCTTGATGCTACAAAGGCTGCTACAGACTTCGAAGCACTTGTTAAGGCTGCAGGTCTTAAAGACACAGATTCAGTTTCATTAACAATCAATGCTAGAACAGCAGAGACAACTAAGACTGTTGCTCAGGCTAGAGAGTACCTTAAGACTAACAAAGCTACTAAGGTTACATTGACAGTTAAGGCTGCTCAGGCTAAGAAGTTCTCACCTGCTGCACTTGCACTTACATCTGTTAAGAGCTTGACAGTTAGCGGTGTTAAGTTTACTGATATCACAGCTACTTCACTTAAGATTGACGGTGTTGCATTTGATTACACTGTTGAGGGTGCTAATGTAGTAGTTAACGGTGATATCACAGCTAATGCAAGCGTTAAGAAGCTTGTTGATGCTAAGGTTATCGCAGCTACATTGAACTAATTATAAGTTAGTGACAATTAAGTATTAAACTTTATACATAAGCTGTTGGACATGCGTCCAGCAGCTTATGTTCTGTCAAAGAGAGATTTATTGATATTATATTTCATTTGCGGAGGCGTATATGTTTGACATTAGAAGAAAGAATATACATATGAATATAGTTCTTATGGGTATACTTATGCTTGCATGGTCAATTATTCCTAAACAGGTTGTATTTGCAGGAGAAATCAACAGCAGTGAGGCCGGGTTGATAGCTGCTGCAAGTGGAACCTTTGATTATGATGGTAAAACATATCGTGCCGGCTCTGCGTATATTAATTCTTTGACATCATACCTTTCCGGTGATGACGTTGATCTCACGGCGGAACAGTGCCAGAAGGCAGCAGCCCAGATGTATGACAGTGTTGCGGAGGGTATTGAAAGAGGATATCTTTATGAGGTTGGAAGTGAATCGGGTGACCCTACTGAAAATGGAGGACCGCAAAGTGCATACGAAGAGGACGATTCAGATGATGATGAAGATGATGGCAAATCATCAGAAAAATCTTCTGATAAAGATGATACGAAAGTAGAATCGGGAGAAAACAGCAATAAGGTTCTTTCACCGGATAATCTTGATGTTTGGGATTCTATGTCTAATCAGACAGAGGCTAAGAACAAACTTCAGAAGAGACCTGAACAGGAGGATGCCAATGCGTCTGTGAAATTAGAAGAAGGTAATATTGTTGTTACCACCAAGGATAATGAAACTATTAATCTTTCAAAGAAAGAGCAGTTGATTCCTGACAAGGTGGTATATCTGATTGATATTATAGCTGTTGTTATTCTTTCTATTACATTGATATGTGCCGCTATATTATTGACTACAAAATGTATGGTCTTTAAGAAACCTAAGAGCAGAAGAGCGAGACCGGGGCATACGAAAAGACGTAAGATAAGAAGATATACAAGAAATATAATCACCATTACTACTGCGGTATCATTTATAGCAATATTTGTATTGGCAGGTATATATATAAGTATTTTTAACAAGAATACTATTATGCAGAATATGCAATCCAGTGGATATTTCAGATATGCTTATTCAGAATATATCTCGGAACTGGCAAAGGAATATAAAGAAAATAATACGATTTCAGAAACGATTGTCAGTTATGAAGATTTCCTGTTTACGGTAAAACAGAATTCTATGAAAATATTAGATGGTGAGACGGATATTAGAATACCGGATAGTAATGTCTCCCCGTATATAACTAATATAAAGAAAAGTTATATGAAAGTCTTCTCCGTAGGAGGAGTGCTATTCATTATTAATGGTCTTATCGGTGTTATATTTATGGTATTTATGGATCAGAGAAGAGAGCGTGGAGTTAAACATACTGCATTTGCTGAGCTTACAGCAGCGGCATTGGCAGTGGTTGTTACCATTTATATGGCGTTCGTAAAACCATATTTGCATCTTTATATTGAACCTGATTACTTATATTTATTTATAACAGAATGTATCTTATGGAGTGTTAAGGTTATGACAAGTATTTCGGCATTCGCAGTGGTGCTTGCCATGTTGTTGATAGGTATTTACAATTCTATGAAAAACAAGGCAGATTCGTAGGAGAAAAGCAATGGAGTATTTTGATATTCACTGTCATATGCTTCCGGGCGTTGATGATGGTGCACAGACAATGGAAGAAGCTCTTTCCATGATAGATCTTTCTTATAAAGAGGGAACCAGAGATTTGATTCTCACGCCGCATTATATGAGAGGAAAGAACAAATATACGCGGGAAGAACTTAGAAAACGTTTTGAAGAATTCAAGGCTGAAGTAGAAAAAAAACATCCTGATTTCAGACTGTATTTTGGTAATGAGGTTCTCTATGAGGAGGGCGTAATTCAGGATTTGAAGGATGGGCTTATTCAGACTATGAATGACACTAAGTATGTTCTGGTGGAATTCAATATCAGGACAAGCTACAGTCAAATCTATGAAGCTATGCAGAAGATAGAAAATGCAAGATTTCGACCTATCATAGCTCATGTTGAAAGATATAGATGTCTGTTCAAACATATAGAAAGAATAGATGAATTAGTCAGAATGGAAGCACTGCTTCAGATGAACATATCAAGTGTATATGGAGGTCTCCTTGATGAGAATGCCAGATGGTGTAAGAAACTGGTGCGGGAGGAGTATATAAGCTTCTTTGGAACTGATGCTCATGACATGGAAGAGAGAGCTCCGTATATTAATGATTACACCGCATGGATAGAAAAGAAATGTGGAATGGATTTTCTGGAAAAAACTTTTTGCGAAAATCCTAAAAAAATGGTTGAAAATAAGTATATTTTTGATTAAACTATTAACTGTTGTATGTGAAGAAAGAATATAGGAGATTATACTATCATGAATGAAGAAAGAAACGACGAAATTGAAATTGATTTACGAGAACTGTTTTTCGTGCTTTTGGGAAAGATATGGATTATAATTCTTGCGACAGCCCTTGGTTTGGGAGTAGCTGCCGGATATACTACAGCATTTATGGATCCGATATATAGTTCTACTTCGATGCTGTATGTTATGACCAAGTCAACAAGTATCACGTCACTTACTGACTTGCAGGTGGGTTCTTCACTTACACAGGATTATCAGGTGTTCATTACAAGCCGTCCTGTTGTAGATAAAGTGATTGAGGATCTTGAACTTGATATGGATTATGAACAGTTTATTGGGACTGTATCGGTTGAGAATCCTACCAACACACGTTTTATATATATAACTGTTAATAATAATGACCCATATATGGCTAAGACAATTGTTGATAAATTGACAGATGTATCAGCTGAACGTATGGGAACGATTATGGAGACTGAGAAGCCTAATGTGGCTGATTATGGTAATGTGCCTGAACATCCAACAAGCCCGAGTCTCACAAAGAATGCTTTGATAGGTGCTGTCCTTGGCTTTGTTCTTTCGGTTGGTATAATTCTTGTACTTTACCTTATGAATGATGCAATTCAGACAACTGAGGATGTTGAGAAATATCTTAGAATCAATACACTTGGTCTTATACCTCTTCAGGAGGGTACTTCTAAGAAGGCTACAAGAGGACATGACAAAGATGCCGCAAGGGCAAGAAAAGAAAGAAAAAAAGCCAGAAAAAAGGCAAAGAGACAAGCCGCTAAGACGGAAGATTGATAAGTATATTGTTATAGGATTCTGCAGATGATTTATTTCATATAAAGGTGAGTTTCATGAAGGTTAATTTTGAGAAAAAAGAGACTTTGGATTTCAAGTCCAATGAGGCATATAAGACATTACGTACAAATATTAGTTTTTCCGGTGATGATATAAGGGTTATTGCTCTTACAAGTTCGGTACCTAATGAAGGAAAGTCTGTTGTAGCATTTAATCTTGCTAATTCTTTAGCAGAGGATGGCAAGAAGGTGTTATACATTGATGCAGATATAAGAAAGTCCGTTACAGTAGTTAGATACGGTGTTGATGTAGAAACAAAGGGATTGGCACATTATCTCAGTGGACAGGCTAAGCTTGAACAGGTTATTTATGAGACCAATATTGATAATCTCAGCGTAATATTTACAGGGCAGACGGCTCCTAATCCGTCAGAGTTGTTGGGCAACGATCGTTTCAAGAAGATGCTTGAGCAGGAGAGAGAAGAGTTTGATTATATAATCATCGATTGTCCGCCTCTTGGAAGTGTTATTGATGCTGCCATTGTTGCTAAAGAATGTGATGGTGCGATTATTGTAATTGAGACAGACAATGTCAGCTATAAGATTGTTCAAAGAGTTAAAAAGCAGCTTGATCAGAGTGGATGTCGTATACTAGGTGCAGTTCTTAACAAAGTTGAGATGGGTGGCAAAGGATATTACGGCAAGGGATATTACGGTAATTACTATGGACGCTACTACGGTGATTATGGTAATTACGGTGAATCAAAGGAATGATAATATAATCTGTAATCGTGTGTTTGATTTTAAAGAATTATTTAAAATGAATCGGGTGTGTGAATAACCACTCGATTCATTGTTGTTTGAAAAAAGTATGAAGATATCAGGACATAGAGTAGATACGTGGCGTAATATTATGTCTATTTTGTGTAATGGTAGTCCGGAGGTAATGTTGTGAAAAAGAAGATAAAGTATATAATTATAGCTGTGGTCATCTGCTTAATAGGTTGCATGACATTTAAAACAAACAGCTTTGCATATACAGAGGAGCAAAAACAACAGGCAAAGGCATGGCTGTCAGCTCATGGATATTCTCCTGATGCGGGAGGGGCTGCAGCGGCATATCAGGATTACCTTAATGGTAAGTTTGATGAAGAATTAGGAATAACCAGGGAAGAAGAGGCGCCTTCACCACAGTCTGCCTATGAAGAAGAGGACGAGAAAGAAGAAAAGTCCACACAAGAAAAGAAAGATAGTCCTGCCAATATTAATTCTGTATGGGATTACATGCAAGAGGAAAATGGAAATGGTCAATCATCTGTTGATGGTAATTCCACAACTGAAGCAACAACGGAAGCTTCGACCGCATCAACTACAGAAAAAACAACAGAGGAGTCCTCAACCCAGATAGCTTATGATGAAGAGGCTGCTGAAGAAGATTTGGAAGAAGCGGATGAGGAAAATGAAAAAGACTATGCTGAAGCCTTGAAGAAGGAGCAAAAGAAAGAAAAAAACAAAGAGGCTTTTATTGTTGTGGTACTCTCTGTTCTAACGTTAATTATAGTATTTGGAATTATCGTGCTTATAAAAAGTAAGTAGAGTTAAGTGATATATAATGCTTGAGTTTTTTGAGTATATTCATCATTAAGCACGAAATAATGAAGATTCTAAGAAAGTTTCTCTTTCATTTTCATTACTGTTAGAGTATAATATGGTTTAGACATTGTCTGGGACAGGCTTTTACTTTAAGTCCGTTCTGATAATTATTATATTAATAAGAATACGGAGGTTTTATTACATGTTAGTTTCAGCAACAGAGATGCTTAAGAAAGCAAAAGAAGGAAAGTATGCAGTAGGTCAGTTTAATATCAACAATCTTGAGTGGACAAAGTCTATTCTTTTGACAGCTCAGGAATTAAAGAGTCCGGTTATACTTGGTGTGTCTGAGGGCGCAGGTAAGTACATGACCGGTTTCAAGACTGTTGCAGCAATGGTTAAAGCTATGGATGAAGAATTGGGAATCACTGTTCCAGTAGCTCTTCATTTAGACCATGGTACATATAATGGATGCTATAAGTGTATTAAGGCAGGATTTACTTCGATCATGTTCGATGGTTCTTCACTTCCGTTTGAAGAGAATATCGAGAAGACAAAAGAGCTTGTCAATGTAGCTCATCAGCTTGGCCTTTCAATTGAGGCAGAGGTTGGTTCTATCGGTGGAGAGGAAGACGGAGTTATCGGTGCAGGTGAGTGTGCAGATCCTAATGAGTGCAAGCAGATAGCTGATCTTGGAATTGATTTCCTTGCAGCAGGTATCGGTAACATTCATGGAGCATATCCTGAGAACTGGGCTGGTCTTTCATTTGATACATTAGCAGCAATTCAGGAAAAGACCGGTGTAATGCCGCTTGTTCTTCATGGTGGTACCGGTATTCCTGATGATCAGATCAAGAAAGCTATTTCTCTTGGTGTATCTAAGATCAATGTTAATACTGAGTGCCAGTGGGCATTCCAGGAAGCTACAAGAGGATACATCGAGGCAGGTAAGGACAAAGAGGGTAAGGGATTTGATCCTCGTAAACTTCTTGCACCGGGTGCACAGGCTATCTGCGATAAGGTAAAAGAGAAGATGGAACTTTTTGGTTCAGTTGGAAAAGCTTGAGAATTATATAAGAATTATTAAGTAAAGAAATAACCCCGAATATGTACCGACCTCCAAAGTTAGAACGAATCTGGCGATTGAAGGTCGGTTCAATATTTGGGGTTTTTATTACAGGTACATGTCTGCTAATTTTTGGAAAGCTGCTATAGAACGCTCGACTTTCTCTGTAGGGATGCAATAACTTATACGGAAATGACCGTTAACGCCGAAGGTGTTACTTGGAACAATTATAAGGTCTAATTCCTTTGCTTTATTGCAGAAGGCTACGGCGTCTTCTTCAAGGGACTTAGGGAACATATAGAAGGTTCCACCGGGCTCAACTATATCAAAACCTATCTTGGTAAGTTCTGTATAGAGAATGTTTTTGTTGGTCTCGTATACAGAAAGATCAGAGGTTTCATAAAGGCATTTTGAAACTGCCAATTGTATTATACTTGGCGGGCAGTTGTGTCCGATTCCTCTTGAAATCTGACCGAACATTTCTACTAATAATTCAGAATCTCCACATGCGGGATTGACGGCAATATATCCGATTCGCTCCCCCGGAAGAGACAAAGATTTACTGAATGAATAACATGTCAGGGTATTGTTGTAATGTGATGCGATAAATGGTGCATCAACGCCTTCAAATACAATTTCTCTGTAAGGTTCATCAGATATGATATATATAGGATGACCGAATTCTTCTTCCTTTTCGGAAAGGATCATGGCAAGTTTCTTAATGGTTTCAGTTGAATATACTATGCCGGACGGATTGTTCGGTGTGTTGATAAGTACTGCCATTACCTTGTCATTTAACATATCTACGAAGGCATCAAAATTAATCTGGAAAGTGCTGATATCTGCCGGAACTACCTTAAGTACGGCGCCGGTTGCCTCTATGTATGGTCTGTATTCCGGAAAAAAGGGAGCAAATGTGATAACTTCATCGCCGGCAACGGTGACGGCTCTCACGGCGTGTGCTATGGCTCCTGCTGCACCACTGACCATAAATATATCTTTCTTTTCATATTGCATATCAAAACGATCGTTAAGGGATTCAGCAACAGCTTCTCTGGCTGAATCGATACCCAATGTAGGAGAATAACCGTGAAGACTTACGGGTTCGCTCTCCTTAAGAAGTCTTATCATCTCATCGGTAAAACTTTGTGGAGGAGCTACAGACGGGTTGCCGAGACTGTAATCGAATACGTTGTCATAGCCAATCTCTGCCGCGCGCTCACGTCCGTACATGAATAGTTCACGGATGACAGATTTCTGTCCGCACATATCGATAAAGTGCTAATTTAACATAGTGTTTGTTTCCTCTTTTCTTGAATATTGTTTTAATTATAATAGATAATAGTATCAAATTTTATAACCGGTTGCAATAAAAATGTGCGAAATGTACCTGTAAACAATAAATTTACTTGAAATGGTACATGATACTTGGTAAAATGAGATGTCAGAAAAACACACTCAGCCGACAGGCGACGTGATATATGGTGGAGACTATTATGGATGAAGATAAGGTAGTGTTGTGCGCATCGTCAAAGTATGAGGAAAAGTATTATCTTAATCCGGCGTTTGACAAACTTCCGGATGCGATAAAAGACGAGCTTAAGGCGATGTGTGTGTTGTTTACAGAGGATATAGGCGGAATTCTTTCGTTAGAATATGATGAGGATGGACATCTTCATTTTGTCACTATTGCCGACGAAGATGATATTCTTTATGATGAGATTGGCTGTGCACTTAAGATTAAGCAATATCAGAATACAAAGCGTGAGCTCATGGAAAGCCTCGAACTGTTTTATAAGGTATTTATACTGGGTGAGGACATTCCTTTAGAAAATTGAGCTTTCAGTCGATCTGATCATAAGATGTGGGAACAGATTCAAAAGTACTAATAATTAATAGTGAAGGGGATATAATATGTTACTTGCTCTTGATGTGGGAAATACTAATATAACTATTGGATTATTTGATGGTGAGGAACTTAAGGGAACATTTCGTATGACGACTAAGTTACCCAGAACTTCTGATGAATATGGGATATTCTTCTATGATCTTTTACATAGCAGAGGCTTCAAACGCGACATTGTAGATGCTGCCATTATGGCATCGGTTGTTCCGGATGTTAACCATCATATTATCAATGGGTTGATAAAGTACTTTAATGTTAATCCGATTTTGGTCGAACCGGGAATTAAGACGGGAATTAAGATTGCTATTCCGAATCCGAAGGAAATGGGGGCAGACCGAATTGTTGATGCTGTGGCTGCCTATGAAATATATGGAGGTCCTGTACTTGTCATTGATTACGGTACGGCAACGACCCATGACCTGATTTTGGAGGACGCAACTTTGGTAGGCGGAGTGACTTCGCCGGGTATAAGAATAGCTGCTCATGCGCTCTGGCAGGATGCGGCTAAGTTACCTAAGATTGAGATTATGAAGCCTGATAAAGTGCTTGGCAAAGATACCATATCTTCTATGCAGTCAGGTCTTGTATATGGTCATATAGGTCAGACTGAATATATTATCCGCAAAGTAAGGGAAGAAGCCGGGCTTGATAAGATGACGGTTGTTGCCACCGGTGGTCTTGGTAAGATCATATATGATGAAACCGACAGCATACATCACTATGATCCGAACCTTACACTTAAGGGACTTAATATTCTTTATCATAAGCAAAAGTAAAGTATGCAGATATGTTTTGAAAAGGTGTTAATATAATGAATAACAAATCTATTGATTTTGATAATAAGTTGATATTGGCTCCGATGGCAGGTATAACTGACCTGCCATTTCGTTTGTTGTGCAAAGAACAGGGCTGCGATATTTTGTATACGGAGATGGTAAGCGCCAAGGCTATTATGTACAAGAATCGTAACACTATCCCACTGATGAAGTTTGAGGAGATAGAACATCCTATAGGACTTCAACTGTTTGGTTCTGATCCGGATATAATGGCTGATATAGCCGCAGAAGTTGAAGATAAAGGATACGATTTTATTGATGTCAACATGGGATGCCCGGTTCCTAAGATCGTCAACAATGGTGAGGGTTCGGCGCTTATGAAAAATCCTGAACTTGTTGGCAGGATCATTTCCAAAATGGTTCGAAGTGTGAAGGTTCCTGTCACCGTGAAAATCAGAAAGGGTTTTGATGCAGATAATGTAAATGCAGTAGAGATTGCTAAGGTTATCGAAGCAAATGGAGGTGCTGCTGTTGCAGTACACGGAAGACTCAGAAGCGAGTATTATTCCGGAAAGGCAGATTGGGATATTATAAGACAGGTAAAGGCGGCGGTATCTATTCCTGTTATTGGCAACGGAGATATACTGACACCTAAGGATGTGATTGCCATCAAAGAACAAACAGGATGTGACGCTTATATGATAGGGCGTGGAGCAAAGGGTAATCCGTTTATCTTTTCGCAGATGAAAACATATTTCAAAGAGGGATATCTGCCTGAAAGACCGGGTCTTTCTGAGATGATCAAAGTTATGCTTCGCCACGCACAGATGATGGTGGAATATAAGGGTGAATTTTCGGGTATTCATGAGATGAGAAAGCATGTTGCATGGTATACGACGGGCTTTCATAATTCTTCAAAATTGCGGGACCGGGTTAATCATGTTGAAAGCTATGAAGAACTTAAAGAGTTGTTGATTTCCTGGGAAAAGGATAATTTAAAAGTGTCGGAATAATCCGTGAGAGTAACTAATATACATATACTATCGTGTGCATTTAAAAGAATTAATGTAACTTTTTGCGCAGCACCCGGTATTTACTGCGGGGTACGAATTAATAACGATAGTGGAGAACCGACATGAAAATAAAAAAGAAAATCCAATATGTATATTTCACTTATGGGAAAAGGAAAATGGGTTTCCGGGAAAAGAGCAGGAAGTTTGAAGTAAGTGAAATTGGATTTGAAAAGGACGAAAACAGATTAGACGGGATTGATATAGTTGTTAATGGTGTGACAGGAGCAGGTTTGTCGCAAAAAGATGTGAAAAATCTTGAAAAGAGATTAAAGGATTATGATCTGTCCGAAGCCGTTGTGATGGCTGATGAAAAGATGGCGGATATACTTGATATATCAGATATGTTATTTGCGGCAAAAAAGTATGAATTGATTCACAACTGTTTCTTTATAATGAAAAAGATTAAGCAAAAATTTGATAAATCAGATAATGCGGCGGTCGTGATAGGAAGCGCAAGGTGGGAGCTGAAAGATATCTTCTCTATTTTGGATGAGTTAAAAGATAATTATAAAAAGATTGATATAGTTATGCAGTACCAACTTCCGAATATCACCGGTCTGGTGGAACTTGCGTATGATGAATGGGGCGTGGTGCTTCATGCTTATTCGGTGAGAAATTATAACGGAAGTAAAAAAGATTTTGTTATTTTTTTGGTAGATAAGTGGAAAGATTTTTGGATAAAAAAGGTTCCATTTGGAGCAGCTTATGTGGTAACTGATGATACTGAAAGTACAAAACAGGTAAATAATAACAATGTGTTTTCCGGACTGATATATAAGGGAGATAAGGAAATGCCAAGGGATATGGCCGCTCATATGGCATGGCAAAAACCGATGCTTTGTGAAAAGTTTCATGTTTCTGTCATTGATATTTACTGAATCTAATGATACAATATTAGTACATATGCTTAGAAGGTATTTTGGAGGTGGCACGTATGATATATGTTAAGACTGAAGATCTGAAGATTGGTATGCGCCTTGCCAGACCAATATATAACAAACGGGGTGTGCTTTTGTACGGACGGGATGACCGTCTTACAAAACAGGGAATAGAATCGGTTAATAATTTCGGATTGATCGGATTGTATATTTTAGAGCCTGCTGAGCCCCTTCCACCCATGTCGGAGGAAGAGATGGAATTTGAGAGATTTCAGACTATGGCGGTGTTCAGCATTAAGGAGTCCCTTGATGCAATAATGAATGAGAAGGCGCCCAAACAACTGATGAATCAGGCTGATGAGCTTATCAGGAGATATGGCAAACTCAATCATAAGATTCATTTCAATCAGAACTTAAGGAGTCCGGAGGATTATGTGTATAAGCACTCTCTCAATGTAGCAATACTTGCGGCGATGATATCGCATAGGGCTAAGTTTGATATTATGGCACAGACAGAGATTGTTGTGGCGGCTATACTTCACGATCTGGGCAAACTTTCTATTCGACCTGAATTAAGGGGTAAGACAGAAGGCTTAGATGAGAATGAGATGAGCGAAGTGGCCAGAGCGGTAATAACAGGTATTGATAAGATATCTAATTCCTTTAATCTGCCGGTAGGAGTTAAAGGTATTTTGATGCAGATGTGTCAGGTTCAGTATCTTCCGGAGAATGCACCGAAGAAATTACTTCCGGCAGTCCAGGCGCTTTTGGTTGCTAACGCTTATGACGAGTATACTTCTATGCAGATTGATATGGAACCTCATACAGAGGTTGATGCGGTAAGAATGTTACAAGGTGATAGGGACAGATATAATCCGGAGATGGTTGCCCATTTACTCAACAGTGTACAGATATTATATCCGGGCGTTTGTGTAGAGTTGACAAATCATGATAAGGGACTTGTACTTACGGAGAATGACAGAGATATACTAAGACCTATCGTGCTCAGTTTTTCGAAGAACGAGATGCTCAATCTCAACAGTGATATGGTATTTAATGAGGTTCAGATTGCTAACATTATGAAGACTATGGATAATCGAATTAAGATCGACCCTGAGAGACTTAAGGAATACATGTAGAATATGAGAACACATATGAAATGTTCGCAACAAAAAATGAGCAGCCTTCTGCTCATTTTTTGTTGTACTTAAGATAACAAATAATACGATTGTCAATAGTAATTATTAATTATAATAATCTGTTATGTACGATCATAATAATACTGAATAACATCACGCCGTTTGATGATTCCGATAAAACAATCACAATCATCCACAACAGGTACAAAGTTTTGCTGCATTATCTTGCTTAGAAGATCCTCCATATTGGAGCTGGCATTAACGGGTTCATAGTCGTTACGTCTTGGAACAGCCTCTAAAGGCAGCTCGTCCAAATGCCCATCATTCATGTCTGAATCGTTATGCAACAGATACCATAACATATCTCCTTCTGTTACGGTTCCTGTGTATTCTCCCTCGTCACTTAATACAGGAATGGAGGAGTATTTGTGTTGCTCCATTTTATTAAGTGCCTGCCTCAAAGAATCGTTGCGCTTCACGTATGCAACCTCTGCTTTGGGCGTCAAAAAAAATAGTATGTTGATTGTGTTCACCCCCTGTAATATATAGCTAAACTTGAAAACCCAAGTAAGATTTTCTCTGTTGCGTATATATATAACTATCATAAGTATATAATATTTTATGAATAAAAACAATCAAAAGGTTGCAAAAATAAGGTTGTATTTGAAAAACATGTTTGCTATTATAATAAATAATAAATGTTGTGTTTTATTTACATTTTGAACACAAGATAATGATAGACTGCTATGAAGGAAAGGATAGGCGGTAAAATGCAGGAAAGCGTATTTGATGAGAATGTCGATTATCTTTATCAGGTTCAGACTGATCTTGAGGCGGTTGAGCAGTTAAAAAAAGAGATGGCTGAGTATCGTATTCAGGAGAAGAATCTGAAAAAAAGTATCGCAACAGAGGAGAAGTCCATTCAGGATGAGATTGCCCAGACAATCAAACGGAGAAAGAATGAGATAGAGAAGGTGTATGATGACCAGATCGATGCCAATAAAGCCAAGAGCAGGGCAGTATGGAATAAGCGTGATAAAGCAAAATCAAAAAGGATAGGTGAAAGAGTATCCTACGAGACCTCGGAACTTGCGGAAGAAAACCGGCAGTTGCAAGTAGAGATGAGAACTTTGTTTAAGGCAAGGCATCTACCGGGCTTTTCCAGAAGTGGTTTTTTCTATGCTTTGTTTATGACAAAAAGAGTATGGGAATATCCTGTTTTGATAGTTACGATTTTGGCTGCATATATAGGAATTCCTGCTATAATCTATTTTATTTGCAAAGCTGCCATGTACAAATCAAAGCCGGAGGAGCTTGCCCTTGGCTGCACGTTTATTGTGTCAGCAGTATTGTTTGTAATTACATTGATATATGTTCTTATTCTTAATAAAGTTAAGCTCAAACATTATGAAACTTTGTTAGATGGAAGACATATCAGGGATGAGATAGCGGCAAACAAGAGACAGATGAAAGCTATCCGTAATAAGATTAATAAGGATAAAGATGATAGTCAGTACGGACTGGACAAATATGATGACAAGCTTACCGAATTAGAAGAAGAGCTCTCTGCGATAAGTGCGGAGAAACAGGATGCCATGACTGTTTTTGAGAATGACACCAAACAGGTTTTGACTAATGAGATAAATGATCGAAGATTGGGACACCTTGAAGATATGAAAGCCAGACTCGATTCTCTTGAAGAAAGCATGACAGTATTGGATGAAGACATTCAAAACTCTCTGCTTGGGGTTGCCAATAATTATGGTGCTATATTAGGTAAAGAGTTTTGTACTCCGGAGAAGGTGGCGGATCTGATATCTCTTATGGAGGACGGTACAGCAGATACTGTCTCGGAAGCAATCGCTGCTTATAAAGGGGCGGGCAGATAGCAGTAACAGATGGCGCTGCCTATACAGTTCGCAAGAGTCATAACGATGTGAAGCCTCGTGCTTTGCAATAGAATAGAGTTCGGGAAACCGGCAACATTTACTATGCCTGTGATGGAAAGATTTCCAATCGCAGGCAGTTTTTTGTTAACACCTTTTCCGGGAATTAACGGATTGCTGCTTAATGTTGCGTATCCGATGTGTTCCGGAATTCCTAAAGAGGCATCTATTGCTATTATAAAGGGGTTGTTGTAGTGCTCATAAATTGTCTCCACTGTGCTTTCGAGATTTAGTGCATGTACAGGACATTCCAACGTTCCGTATACAGCTATGCGGGGAAGTTCGTTTTTCAAATAGTCACCTACCAAAGGTCCTAAACAGTCTCCTGTTGCACGGTCAGAACCGATGCACAATATTACAATATTATCTATGGATGCATTATGTCTTTCTATTGCATTTTCTATTGCATATCCTAACCTTACAGCCGCATCCGGCTCAAAGGCATTGCAGTAAACAGGTTCCATGTTAATCACCTCGCCTACATTTATTTTATGAGAAGTATTACCCAAATGAGCCTGTTTTAATCAAATTTGAGTTGTCGTATTATAGTATTATTTCGTGTAATCTTCCTTATTTTGCGGACATTTTGGAGAAATAGTGGACAAGGTTAGACATGATAAGTGTTTTTTCCATGATATGTTAAATGAAGGCAAAAATGCTGCGGAAAGGAATGGAAATATCATGATCGAGATTGTATATGATAAAGAAAAAGATACTAAAGAGGATGTCTTTGCAGGGATAACACTTCCAAAAAACATAAGACAGATAGGTACGCCGACGGGTAACAAAAGGATATATATTGAGGATTATGTGATGACTTATCTGACCGGTTTAGCGGATCCCAATTCTTCATATGCAAGAGGTGCGATACTGGTTGGAGAAAGTAAAAAGAGTGATCTGGGAGAAGTGATTTTTATAAGCGGCGCACTTGCGGCACAGAATTTAGAACTTGATCTTGAAGAGTCCACATTTGATGATGAGACGTGGGGGGCCATTTATAAAGAAGTCAAAACGTATTTTCCGGATCTTTCAGTTGTAGGCTGGTTTCTATCAAGAATGGGTTTTTCAACGGAAGTGAATGATATGATCTTAAAACTTCATGTTGACAATTTCTCAGGAGATGATAAGGTTCTGTACATTATGGACTCATTGGAAAATGAGGATGCATTTTATATGATAGACAATAATTATTTGTGCAGACAAAGCGGGTATTATATATATTATGCAAGAAATGAAGCTATGCAGAATTTCATGATATTGTCAAAAGGAGAGAAAGAGCCTGAGAAAGAGGAGGAGGAATTTCAAGATGAGGCTATTATGAAAAATTACAGACGAATCATGGAAGAGAGAGGGAGAGCATCCAAACTTGAGAGAATGAATCAGAGATTATATGCGTTATGTTCTTTCCTTGCCATCGCAGTTTTGGGCTTGGGGATTGCAGTGTTTTCCAATTATCAAATGTTGGGTAAAATGGAAAATTATCTGGCGGAGAAGGGAGTTGACCGGATAAATGCGGAAGCCGAGACTAAAGAGGTGGTGGCAATTCCTAAAACAGAACATAAGAAAGAGATAACGACTGAGAGAGCAATCTATAAAGTGAAGAATGCGGTTGAAAATCTGCCCAAATACTATACGGTTCAAAATGGGGATACACTTTCTTCAATAAGTTTTAAAATGTATAATTCCGTTGGCTATGTTGCTGAACTTATGGAAGCTAACGGATTAAATGAAGCAGATCAGATTCATGAAGGGGACAAAATAATGATTCCCACAATAAAACAGTAGTAATACAAAATAAATGCTAGTACCTTTTCTTAAAGTGTGATATATTATACAGGAATATATTGTTACAACTAAGGAAAAGGTCAATATTATGAAAAAAGACAACGAACAAAAAGACGGAAATGGTTTTTGGAAATATTTTATGATCCGAAGAAGTAATAAAGATGATTCTTACGAGAAGGATGACAGAGTCTACGAGGCTGATGAGGATGAAGATGACGAGGAAGAAGATATGGAAAGACGGGTTGATTTTTCTTCGTTAATTCGTGTGCTCTTACTTATATTACTTGTGGGTGGTGGCGCATTTATACTTCATTATCTTACCCGGACTAATTTTAACGGGTATGAGGTGGTTGAGAAGACCAATGTTAAGAACAGTTCAATGTTAGATTATATTGCATACCAAAATTCCCTTCTTAAGTACAGCAAGGACGGTGCTACATATGTGGACGAGAAAGGTGAGGCAGTGTGGAATGAGACTTACGCTATGAAGATGCCTTCTGCAGATGTCTGTGGAGAATATGCAGCTATTGCTGATCTGAATGGGAATGATGTATACATTTTTGACAAAGAGGGAAAGGTCAGCAGTACGTCGATGCCTTATAATATATGTGATGTTTCCGTTGCATCTCAGGGAGAGTTTGCGGTAATCCTAGAGGGGGATAAGGTTAATTATATTAATATCTATGACAAAAACGGAGAGCAGATTTCGGAGATACAGACTACAATTAATCAGAGCGGTTATCCTATGGATGTGGATTTATCATTTGATGGAGAAAAATTATTTTCTACATATCTATATCTGGACGGAGCTAATATTAAAAATGGATTGGCGGCCTACAATTTTGGACCTGTAGGTGTAAATGAGAATGCCGACCGGTTGATGGGTGGATATCAATTGGACGATACTGTTGTTCCCAAGGTGGAATTCATAGACAATAATACAATCTGTGCTTTTGGCGACAATCAATTGATCATTTATTCAATGAAAGAGAAACCCAGTGAAAAAGCAAAGATAGAGTTTGAGCAGGAAATCAAGAGTGTTGTATATAATCAACAGTATGTGGGTGTTATTATTGCCAATACCGAGAACTCGAAAGAGGAGGATGAGAAGGTTCCGTATGTTTTGGAATTATATAATACTAACGGACGCAAGGTTATGAGTCAGAAGATTGATTTTGGCTATGAGAATGTAAGAATGACGGAAAAAGAAATCCTGTTTTGCGGTGGAAATCAGGGAAGAATATATACAATCAAAGGCGGCTTGAAATTCAGTTACACATTTAGCAAGAATGTCATTGATATAATTCCCACCGGATATAGTCGCAGGTATATTATATTGTATGATAATGATTCTGAAATTATTCGTTTAAAACACATGGGAGATAAGGAAACAGAATGAATGCGGTTTGTATAGTTATTGGTTTGGTCTTTTTGATTAATGTAATTTTAGGATGGGCACGCGGTTTTTTTCGTGTGCTTATTTCTGTTGCAGCAGCCATAGCAGGCATCTTACTGGGATTATATTTTGCTCCGTATATTAGTAGCTATCTTAAAGAGAATACCGATACAGATGATAAACTGGCTGTTTATATTGAACAAAAGCTAGAGTTTTCCGATAAAACGGAAGATAAATCAAAGGGAGTTCAGGTCGAAATTATAGAGGAACTTCCTCTGCCTGATGTGATGAAAGCCAACATATTAAATAATAATAATACGGAGACCTACGATGTACTTAAGGCTACAGGTGTATATGACTACATATCAAAATCGGTTGCGGTTGTAATTTTGAACGGTGCTGTTTTTCTGGTTTTGGCATTGATGTGTATTGTTGTTTTCAAGTTTATGAGCTTATTGATAAAAGGAATTACTTCAATTCCGATTATTAAGTCAATAGACAGAATAGGTGGAGGGGTGCTTGGTGGTCTGCATGGGATACTTATGATCTGGGTGTTTTTTCTCACTCTATCTATTACAAGTACATTTTCGGTAAGTCAGATTATTATAAAGCAGGCATGCGAGTCGGACATCCTAAAATTGTTGTATGAAAATAATATACTACTAGATATTGTGGGAGATTTGACAAAGGTAATATTTTGAAAAAAATCATTGATTTTTTTTGCAAAAAGGTGTTGACTTTGAATAACTGCTGTGATAATATAACATCTGTTGCGGCGCTGAGAGGCAATCAAAAATGCACGCAACCGCTTATATTACAAAGGTTTTCCATTATACAGGAAAGACTTGAATATAAGCACATGAACCATACAAAATGAATGATGATTAAACAACGAAACAACCCTGAAATTCTTTTAAGATTTTCAAGAAGCAATGAGACGGA
>JAFUGT010000014.1 GCA_017469275.1 Lachnospiraceae bacterium | reverse complement strand
TGCGTAGCGGTAGATTTATACGGTCAGGTCGCGGCTGAGAGTTCCGGAGTAAGACAGATAAGCGGAACTGGAGGACAACTGGATTTCCTTATCGGTGCATCTGCTTCCCATGGCGGCAAGGCATTTATATGTATGAGTTCAATCTATGTGGATAAGGAAGGCGTTACCCATTCGAGAGTTATGCCGCAGTTTGATGGGGATATCATTACATCTCCCAGAAGTCAGGTATATTTCATTGCAACGGAATACGGAGTTATTAATCTTGAAGGTCGTTCAACCTGGGAGAGAGCGGAAGCACTGGTATCCATTGCACATCCTGCATTCCGTGACCTTCTCATTAAAGAAGCGGAGAAACGCAAGATATGGAGAAGAAGTAACAGGAGATGATAATCTTGAAGAAATGCAAATATTCAAGAAAATATCCGGTTGAAAGTTAGTTCAACCGGATATTTTTGTGCTATATGATGTTTTTGTGATGTGTATTATTGTCTCTTCTGATCAAGCATTGCACGAACCTTTGTTGAAAGACCGAAGAGGTTGATAAATCCTTCTGCATCTTTATGGTTGTAAAGCTCGCCTGTTGTAAAGCTTGCAAGTGATTCAGAATAAAGTGAGTATGGAGAAGTTGTTCCGGCTTTGATGATGTTGCCTTTGTAAAGTTTCAATTTAACTTCACCGGTAACTCTTTCCTGAGTTGACTCTACAAATGCCTGTAATGCCTCGCGAAGAGGTGACCACCATTTACCCTCATATACAACATCTGCAAATTTGTCTCCGATAGTCTTCTTAAATGCCAATGTCTCACGATCAAGAATGAGCTCCTCTAACTGGTTGTGTGCAGCCATAAGAATTGTTCCGCCCGGAGTCTCATATACTCCTCTTGACTTCATGCCTACAACACGGTTCTCTACGATATCAACGATTCCGATACCATGCTTGCCGCCAAGTCGGTTGAGCTCGCGGATAATGTCTGATACTTTCATCTCTTTGCCGTTAACGGAAGTAGGAACACCCTTCTCAAATGTAAGTGTTACATATTCAGCTTCATCAGGAGCCTTCTCCGGATATGTACCGAGTACAAGAAGATGCTCGTAATTAGGCTCATTTGCAGGATCTTCTAATTCAAGCCCCTCATGGCTGATGTGCCATAAGTTACGGTCACGGCTGTAAGAGGAATCGGCTGAGAACGGAAGATTGATTCCGTGCTGCTTACAATATTCGATCTCTTCCTCGCGGGAATTCATGGTCCATGAATCCTGTCTCCAGGCTGCGATAATCTTAAGTTCAGGTCCGAATGCCTTAATGGCAAGTTCGAAACGTACCTGATCGTTACCTTTACCTGTAGCACCGTGGCAGATTGCGGTAGCACCCTCTTTGTGAGCTATATCTACAAGAATCTTACCGATTAATGGTCTTGCCATTGAAGTACCTAATAAATATTCATTTTCATATACAGCACCGGCCTGTACGGTAGGTACGATATAATCATCACAGAATTCGTCAACCACATCTAAGATATAGCATTTAGAAGCGCCGCTTGCCTTAGCACGTTCCTCTAATCCTTCCAACTCGCTTTCCTGACCGACATCAATACATACACAGATTACCTCGTAATCATAGTTCTCCTTGAGCCAAGGGATTATGGCTGTGGTATCAAGTCCGCCTGAGTAGGCCAAAATAACTTTTTCCTTCATTGTAAAGCTCCTCCTTAAATTTGCTCTTATACAGTGAATGCTGTATATTCGTATATTAGCGGTTAGCGTATTGCGCCATTGCCGTCATTAGTCAATAATATACAACGAATTGCAAAGTTATGCAATACCAAAATGTATAAAAATATATGATTGTTTTTTATTGAATATATTTAATATTTATGAAACTATTGATATATAGGACGATAAAGAGCTCAAAATAATGCTTGCATAATATACATAAAATATGTATAATTATGAATTGTTTCAAAAAACATTATGTACAATATTGGAAAACAGTGCTATAATGCTTTTTTGTATGCGTGTATTATTATAGAATATGAGGTGATTTATATGATCAAGGTAGGAATCATAGGTTCTACCGGTTATGCAGGACAGGAACTGGTAAGGCTTCTTTTAGGACATAAGGAAGCGGAGATAGTATGGTATGGTTCAAGAAGCTATATAGATAAGAATTACTCGGATATCTTCGGTAATATGTTTGAATTAGTAGATGCTAAGTGTATGGATGATAACATGGATGAGCTGGCGGATAAAGCGGACGTTATCTTTACAGCCACACCTCAGGGGCTTTGTGCATCTTTAGTCAATGAATCAATTTTATCTAAGGTTAAAATTATAGATCTCTCAGCAGACTTCAGAATTAAGGATGTAGCTGTTTATGAGAAATGGTACGGAATAGAACACAAGTCTCCTGAATATATTAAGGAAGCGGTGTATGGTCTATGTGAGATTAACCGTGAAGACATTAAGGGCAGACGTCTTGTTGCCAATCCGGGATGTTACACTACCTGTTCCATATTGTCGCTTTACCCGTTGGTAAAAGAAGGTATAATCGATCCGGATACTATAATAGTGGATGCGAAGTCAGGAACGTCAGGTGCAGGAAGAGGAGCAAAGGTGCCTAATCTCTACTGTGAAGTTAATGAGAGTATCAAGGCATATGGAGTGACCAATCACAGACACACACCTGAGATTGAGGAACAGCTTGGATATGCCTGTGGCAAGGAGATAATGATTAATTTCACACCGCATTTAGTTCCTATGGACAGAGGAATTCTTGTGACAGCTTACGGTAACCTCACAAAGGATTATACATATGAGGATATAAAGGCGGTTTATGACAAATACTATGGAGACGAGAAGTTTGTAAGGGTGCTTAATAAGGATGTTTGTCCTGAGACCAGATGGGTCAAGGGCAGCAATTATGTGGATGTCAATTTCAAGATTGACGAGAGAACAAAACGCGTTGTTGTAATGGGCGCTTTAGATAATCTGGTAAAAGGTGCGGCAGGACAGGCAGTTCAGAATATGAATCTGATATTTGACCTTCCGGAGAGTATGGGCTTAGAACAGCCCCCTATGTTCCCGTAGAATAAGATAGAAAGTGAGGATAAAGCTATGGTAAACAGTGAACTTAATATGGATCAGCTTCTTATAAAGGCGCAGACACTTATAGAAGCGCTTCCTTATATACAGAAATTCAACGGAAAAAAGATTGTTGTCAAGTATGGCGGAAGTGCTATGCTTGATGAAAATCTTAAGTATAACGTGATAAAAGATGTGGCACTATTAAAGCTCATCGGTCTTAATCCGATCATTGTTCATGGCGGCGGAAAAGAGATCAGTAAATGGGTTGAAATGATAGGCAAGGAGCCTGAATTTATCAACGGTCTCCGCGTTACAGACAATGAGACTATGGAGATAGCTGAGATGGTGCTTTCTAAGGTCAACAAAGGTCTTGTGCAGATGATGCAGAAGCTTGGAGTAAATGCTGTTGGAATAAGCGGTAAGGATGCCGGTTTGATGACGGTTAAGAAGCGTTTTCCCGGAGGCAAAGATATTGGATATGTGGGTGAAGTCTGCAAGGTTGACGGCAATATTTTAGATACTCTGTTGGAGAATAATTATATTCCTGTAATTGCTCCAATCGGTTCATCGGAGGATTTTGAAAGCTATAATATCAATGCAGATGATGCGGCCTGTGCCGTTGCCAAGGCATTAAATGCCGAGAAATTGGTTTTCCTTACCGATATAGAGGGAGTTTTTGTGGACCCAAATGATAAGAGCACTCTTATATCTGAAATGGATGTTAATGAGGCAAAGGAATTCATTGAGAAGGGTATAGTTGGCGGCGGAATGCTTCCAAAACTGTCAAACTGTATTGATGCGATTGAAAACGGTGTTTCAAGAGTGCATATATTGGACGGTCGTGTGGAACACTGTCTGTTGTTGGAATTCTTTACTGAGAAAGGTATCGGAACAGCAATCCTTAAGGAGCCCCTTTTCTGAGAAACTGTGAATTTGAAGTTTTATAATATATTATGGAGAATTATATGAAAAAAAGATGGCTTGAATGTTTAATGGTTCTAACTATGATTCTTTGTCTGTTATCCGGCTGTGGAACAAAAGATACTGTTACAGAAGAACAGACAGCCGATCTTCCGGTCACTTTTGAAAATATGATGCAGACGTGGAAGAAGGATAATAATAATTCTGTTACTACGTGTTGGTACACTGACATGGCGGATCAGAGATGGCTGGCACAGAAGGCTTCTGATTTTGAGAAAGAATACGGAATCAAAGTCGAACTTGTATATTATGATGGAGCACAGCTTTTTGAGGATATTAATCAGGCTAATCAGAATCAAAGCGGACCCGATATGTATATAATGGGTAACGACAGACTTGAATTTGCAGTGACCGGTGGACTGGTAGAAGAAAACAGTGCATTTGATGATAAGTTCTGGAAGGATAATTATCCCGAAGTATCTAAGAAAGCATTTAATTATAAGGGAAAACAATATGGATATCCCATATATTTTGACACTTATTGTCTTGTGTATGATTCCAAGTTATTGGAGAATGCTCCTGCATCAATAGATGATATACTTGCATTCCTAGATGAATATGAGGATACCGGTTCCACCAAAGCAGTTTTCAGATGGGATGTGGCAGACCCATATATTAATTCCATGTTTATTGCCGCTTATGCTGACATTTTCGGTGAGAACGGAGACGATATCAAGTCCTTCTCTGTGAATGGTGAGCAGGAAGTTAAGGCGATGGAATATTTTCAATCTTTAAGTGAGTATCTTTGGATGGACAAAACTAATATTTCCCATGATACTGTTATGAACAGGATCAAAGAGGGGACTTTGGTATTAGGACTTTGTAAATCGGATATTTTGCCTGTTCTTTATGAGATGAATAATGACAATAAGACTGCTGATGGTGACAGTGCTCCGGAGAATGAGACGGGTAACAATGTATCAGAAGGTGCAGAGAATGCGGAAAGTGCAGAGGATGCAGGAAGTACCGATGATGCAGGAAACAATGCGGATGTGGAAAGCGATGATGCAGGGAATGATACTGATTATAAGGTTGCATATGTTCCGAGTCTGACAGCCGAGTTATCCTCAGCATGTTATTCCACGACCTATGGGGCATTTATCAATCCCTACGGTAATAATACGGCAGCCGGCAATATGTTTGCACTTTATCTCGCTTTTGAGGATCAGGCAAGACAATATATGGGTAACGGTAAGATGCCTGTTATCAATCAGAAATATCATTTTGACGATAAGCAGACAATACTCTATGCACAATATCAGAACTCCAAACCCGTTCCCAAAACTATGCTTTTGGGGGAGTATCTTATGGAGAGCGGTAACACCTTCGATGCCATATGGGAAGGCGCAAATGCAAAGGAAGAACTTGATAAGCTGCAGGGAGTCATGGAGAAGAAGATGAAGTAAATTTAACTGTGGTTAAATTATAAAATATGATAAAAGATTAGCATGATATCGATAGTGATAGTAGCTGTAGTTAAAATAAAACTAATAAAAAATGAATAAAATAATATGAAAGCTTCATATAATATTTCTTATAAATATAGCGTTTCGCAATTACCTAATCATTAGTTGTAGTGACAGGAGGAATATTATGTGGGGCTTTTTGATTGCAAGGATTTCCGGTGCATGGATGAGTGTTCAGGGGGTATTTAAGACCGGAGTTACGACAGAGAGTGGAACCTGGATAACTAACTGTTTTGTACAGCTTACAGGCTTCTTAGTATGTCTGGCCTTATATCTTTTTCTGGAAATGGGAAAGATTCCTGTGGGTTCTCTTTTTAAAATAGACAGGAAGTATATGCTTTTAGGTGGAGTTATCGGGGCGTTTATAACCTTTACCGTAATTAAGAGTATGTCTATGTTAGGACCTGCGAAAGCGGTATTGGCCATAGTTATCACTCAGGTTTTTGTGGCTTATCTTATTGAATTGTTCGGTTTGTTTGGCGTGGAGAAGGTTCCTTTTTCATGGTCTAAGTTGACGGGAATGGTAATTTCGGTTATCGGATTGTTTGTTTTTAAGGCGAAATAAATTATAAAAAAATATTAAAAAAAACTTAAAAAAACAAAAAATATGTTGTCATTTATTGGTTTTTTATGTATTATGAAGGTATCCTTTTTATTGATTATATGTCTATTCCCCTAATAATATATTAGGAGGAATAATTTGAAAACTTTATATTTGACATTTGTTTTTTTGATGCTCTTTTTTACTACCGGATGTATGCATAATGATGCGGTTGTAATAGCCGATAAGAGTGGTGTTGAGACTGATGATGAAGGTATGAGTCTGCAAGAGGCTGTAATCAGTGATGATAAGAACAGCAAAGGTTATGCTCAAAAAGGCAGGGACACTGCTGAAGAGGATACAGATAGAGCAGGTGATGTTCAAGCTGAAGGCAGCTACAAGAGTAGTGACAGCGACAAAACTGACGGTGGTGAAATCTATGTATATGTTCGTGGTCATGTATTCTCTCCGGGAGTGTATAAGTTATCCACAGGCAGCAGAATATATGATGCCATAGATTTAGCCGGCGGTATCACTGACGATGGAAGACCGGAGGCATTAGATCAGGCAAAACCTGTGTCTGACGGTCAGACCATATATGTTCCGGGACTGGATGAAGAATGGACAGGTGTTAATAGTTTGGAGCGTGAAGAGTCAGCATTTTCCCCGAATGATGAAGGAACGGTCAATATTAACAGTGCGTCTAAGGAGGTTCTTATGACACTTCCGGGAATCGGAGAATCCAAGGCAGATGATATAATTAGGTATCGTGAAGAGACCGGAGGCTTCAAATCCATTGAGGATATAATGAAAATTCAGGGCATTAAAGAAGGAGTATATAATAAGATTAAGGATCGTATCAGTATATAATGCGGGATGATAGAGGAGATCTGAAATGAAAAAAGTATTGGTTGTTGATGATGAAAAACTGATTGTTAAGGGAATCAAATTCTCTTTAGAGCAGGATGAGATGGAAGTAACGGCAGCTTATGATGGAGAAGAGGCATTAGAGCTGGCTAAGAATAATGAATTTGATATTATACTTCTTGACGTAATGCTTCCCGGATTGTCAGGCTTTGATGTATGTCAGGCTATACGTGAATTTTCGGATGTTCCTATTATTATGTTAACCGCTAAAGGGGAAGACATGGACAAGATACTGGGGTTGGAATATGGTGCGGATGACTATATTACGAAACCCTTTAATATATTAGAAGTTAAGGCAAGAATCAAAGCAATTATCAGAAGAAACCATAAGAAGGCTCCGAATACAGATGAGTCGAGAACCATTGTTGAGGGAGATATGACTATCGATATGGATAGCCGCAGGGTCTCAATATTAGGTGAGGAGATTAATCTCACTGCTAAGGAATTCAATATCCTCACTCTGTTGTTGCTACATCCGAATAAAGTATATTCAAGGGATGATCTGTTGAAACAAGTGTGGGGAAGTGATGCGCTTGGCGATGGACGTACTGTGGATGTGCATGTGAGAAGACTTCGCGAAAAGATTGAGTCTAATCCGGGTGACCCTAAGTATATTCAGACAAAGTGGGGAGTTGGTTACTATTTTAAGAAATAGAAAATTCACTAATCCCTTAAAAAGCCTTAGATTTATAGTATTTTGTTCTTTTTTGCTGCTTAGTATGTTACTTATGTTATCATTTAGCATGCTAGTGCAGCATTCTTATAATGACAGAATGGTCAAACAGAAATTAACACTCGTACAGAATCAGTGTAATATTCTGGGAAACCAGATTCTGGTTAATCAATTTACAATGGACGCCTTAAGGAGTAACTTAAACGTACAGATAGACCAATTGGCTAATGTATGGGAAGGGCGTATTCTCGTGATTGATCCCAATTACAAAATCCTCAAAGATACCTACACGATCGATCAGAATAATTACATAATATATGATGAAGCTGTCAAAGTAATGCGCGGTGAGAATGACAGAAGCATTCGTATGGTGGATGACTATGCGGAGGTTATCATTCCTATTGTCAATGCAGAGAAGGTTGTGAACGGAATCATGATTGCAACTGTGTCCTTGCATGATATAGAAGATACGAATGAATACCTTAATGAGCAGATGCATATTCTGCTTATGCTTTTCCTTATGTTGGCGGTTATGTCGGCATACTTAATAAGTAAGATTGCAGTGTCGGGGCTTAACAGACTTAACGGACAGATACGGACTTTGAATGAAGGACATCTGGAACCTCTGGATGCAAAGAGTAAGTATAAGGAGTTTGTTGAACTTACGGAATCATTTAATGTACTGCTTAATAAAATGCAGGTGTTAGAAGACTCTAGACAGGAATTTGTTTCTAACGTGTCACATGAACTAAAGACACCGATTACATCTATGAAAGTGTTAGCCGATTCTCTTCTCATGCAGGAGGAAGTGCCTAATGAGATGTATCGGGAATTCATGTCGGACATGGTTCAGGAGATAGACAGGGAAGGCAAGATAATCAACGACCTGCTTACTTTGGTTAAAATGGACAAGAAATCCTCGGCACTTAATATAGCGCCGGTCAATATTAATGCATTGCTTGAACTTTTGTTAAAGCGAATTAAGCCGATTGCAGCAAAGCGCAATATTGATGTTGTGTTCGAAAGTTTTCGTGAAGTTATCGGTGAGGTAGACGAAGTCAAACTTACATTGGCATTTTCAAATCTTATAGAGAATGCGGTCAAATACAACAATGATGGTGGAAGCGTATATGTATCCTTGAATTCAGATCACAAGTTCTTCTATGTAAAGGTTCAGGATACGGGGGTAGGAATACCTGAGGATAGCCAGTCTCAGGTGTTTGAGAGATTCTACCGCGTGGATAAAGCAAGAAGCCGTGATACCGGAGGTACCGGATTGGGACTTGCAATTACAAGAAATGCGATTCTTATGCATAAAGGTGCCATCAAGTTGTTCTCCGAACCCGGTGAGGGCACAACATTTACGGTGAGGATACCACTCAAATATGTGAGCTGATGACCGGAAAATGATTTTTTGTAGAATGTAGATTTGTAGGAATGATAATGCGTAGAAGTATTCGGATTTATGAGAACGCATGAATTGCTTTGAAGAAAAGAGTATGTACATGTAAATATAGAATTGCCGGAAGGGATAGCCATGGGAAAAAGTAAGAAAATCGTAAGTTTTATATTCATGTTTTTGTTGATTGTTCTTGTGGGTTGTGGTGCTAAAGAAGAAGTGGATACTGCCCCGGAAGAACTGTCGGAAAACCAGATATACATATATTATGTAAACAATAATAAAACTGATATGGTACAGTCGGTGTACACATTAGATAAAGGTAATGATCTCAATCAGAATGTTAACGATTTGATCAAGCATCTATCCAGCATGGAAGCTACTGTGGATTGTCAATCGCCCATACCCGATAGTTTCGTATATGTTGAGAATCCTGTCGAGAATGTGAGAGGTCGAATAGAGATATCATTTAATGTGGTATATGATAATGTCTCTGCGGAATCTTTATTGTTTTTCAAGGGATGTGTGGCTAAGACGTTACTTCAGTTAGAAGGTGTTGATAAGCTTACCATATACATGACGGATGTGGCGAATACGGATCCGGAAACCGCTACAGTCAGTGAAACCTTCGATGAGGATTCATTTACAATGTCATTTGGTGATACTTCCGGCAGCAAACAAAAGGGTAACATTGTGCTCTATTTTGCCAATGAATCCGGTACTGCTTTGAAATCCTACAGGAAGTCTATAGAGATAACTAACAACATGTCTCTTGGAAGAATGGTGATAGAAGCGCTGATTGAAGGTCCGAAACGTGAAGGTTATACGGCAACTATCAGTGCGGATACAACGATAAAGAGTATAGCCGTTAAGGATGGGATTTGTTATATAGATTTAAGTGATGAGTTTTACAATACTGACAATGAGTTAAAAAATGATATTATAGTTTACTCAATAGTCAATTCGTTGGTAGAGCTTCCGACAGTTACAAAGGTTCAGTTCTTAAAGGACGGAGAGAAGATACCATTTTACAGGGAGACTATGCCGATTGACGGATTGCTTGAAAGAAATCTTGATATTGTTGAACAGGAGGGAATGTAGTAACAATTGAAACGACCAATGCTTTATTGGGTGGTCTTGTTTGTGCTTGGAGAGCTGTTAGTAGGAAAGACTACCGGGGCATTGAGTTTTATCATATGTCTTGGAATATTCATAATATTGTATATTTCAAAGTTTGAGTATATTAGGAACAATAAGGTACTATTATTAGTCGGAATATTGTTTTTTCTCTTAGGAAATGTGTGTGGCGCATATAACGATAAGAAAAAAGAAGCGTGTACATTTTCGCCCGGGGATAAGGTTTCTTTTTCGGGAATCGTTGTTAACAGGTATAAGAATCATGAAGGCAGCTACCGGGTAAGGACAGTTAGGATAAATGCTAGTCGGATACATACGTATATTATTGTAGAATCTGATAATGATATTAATATAGGGTGTAGAGTCGATGGAGAGGGAGTATTTGAACCCTTTATGACAGCTACTAATTATGGTCAGTTTGATGAGAACAGATATGAGACTGCAAACGGCAATTTGATGCGCCTGAGTAAGGTTGACATAATATGCACTGAGAAAACTGCATATTCATTTTTGAATTATTTAGAAAAGATTAATTTTTATCTTTGCGATCTGTTTGATAAATGGCTTCCCGAAGATAAGAGTTCTCTTGCCAAGGCGATGGTGTTAGGAGATAAATCGGATATAGATAAGGACATCAAGGCATTATACCAAAGAAGTGGTATAGCGCATATTATTGCTATTTCCGGATTACATATCGCCATGTTTGGTGGAACTTTCTATCGTATCATCAGGAAAGTGACGGGAAGTTTCACTGTTGCAGCGTTTGTTAGTATAACATTTATTGTGTTATACGGTTTGTTGACAGGTCTTTCCGGTGCAACAGTCCGAGCTATGATAATGCTTATCCTGCTAATTGTTTCGGAAGTGCTGGGGAGAAAATATGACGCAATAACATCAGTCATGATAGCGCTTTTTTTGATGCTCATTTGGACACCGGAAGCATATTGTCAGGTTGGTTTTCTGCTTTCTTTTGGAGCGGTTATTGGAATATCCGTAATTAATCCAATATTGGAAAGATGTTTTGAGGATGTGGATTTTTTAAGTAAATTATCGGAAATCCGGGTGCTTGGTTTTGGCAGGCTGGCAGCGGGGAAGAAGGAACAGGATAATAAAGAACCGGGCATTAAGGTTAGGGGAAGGAGTTGGGCGGCTTTTTTGTGCCGCAAAGTGTGGGATGGTCTTTTAATTAGTATTAGTGTTCAACTTGTCATCTTACCGGTACTTTTCTATTATTTCTACGAAGTGCCTGTGTATGGTCTGATGATCAATATTGTTGTGGTTCCGTTAATGGGTGTGTTGTTAGCAATGCTTGTGCTGTTAAGTATATCAGGGCTTTTTGGTATACCGGGTACAGGAATCTGTTCATTTATTGCCTGCAGGATATTTGATATATATGAGATGTTATGTAAACTAACTGACGGAATGCCTTTTCATACGATTAATTTCGGGAGACCGGAAAGTTGGTGGATATGGTTTTATTATATTATACTCGCATCTTTGTTAATAGGCTTATGGAAACATAACCGGTTTGTGTCAAGGGTATCATTTGTTATTTTCATTATTGTGCTGGTGATACCGGTATGCGATAAACGTCTGGTCATCAATTTCTTTGATGTGGGTCAGGGAGATGGAATATACATACGCACTCCTTCTAAGGAGAGCGTTTTGATTGATGGTGGCAGCAGCAGTAAGAAAAAAGTTGGAACTTACATAATCAAAAACGGTGTGAAGTACTATGGTAGTGGGATGATAGATTATATGATCGTTACCCACAGCGATTCCGATCATTATTCGGGGCTTTTGGAGATGTTGACCGATGATGAAGTGGTGGTCAATAACTTTGTACTGCCCGGTATTGATGAGCCGGATGAGGCGTATCTTGATTTGGTTAATGCTGCAAAGGACAAAGGATGCCGGTTGTATTTTTTGAAGTCCGGTGATAGGATGATAATTGGTGATGTGATATTTCATTGTCTTAATCCGGGTAATAATTTAACCGCAGATAAAAATGAGAACAGTATTGTGCTCTGGATGCAGTATGGACTTTTTGATGCGTTGTTTACCGGAGATATAGATGATGTTGTTGAGCAAAAACTGCTTTCTAATGAATCATTTATGGGCAGTATAAGGCAGGGGAATAGTATGGAGGTCCTGAAGGTGGCTCATCATGGTTCTGCCACATCATCTTGTAAGGGGTTTTTGAGAAATATAGGATTTGATGTCTCGGTCATTTCTGTTGGAGAGCATAACAGATACGGACATCCTGCGGAAGAGGTTGTTGACAGGTTAAAAGAGTACTGTGGAAGGATATATATGACGAAGGATTCCGGAGCGGTTGCCATAAGGACAGATGGCAAGAGATATGAGGTTACGACGTATATGAAGTAATGGATGATATTTGCTGATGTAATATAAGCGGAATGACGGATTATGTTTGATGGTGTAATATATGTGAAGTGAAGAATGATAATAGAAGCGGTGGCGCACAATGTCCTGTGGACATTGGTTCTGTGCGGTCCGGAGTGGAACGTAGATGAACACATGGAGCCGACAGGCGACATGAGATAATCATGATTGTGCAAGAGGTTTAGCGAAATGAAAAAAATAATGCAGGATATCAAAGAGAATAATTTTGAGAGGTTTTATCTGCTTTACGGATCGGAGGACTATCTCAAGCATCAATACAGGGATAAACTTATAAAAGCACTTGTAGACGCAGAGGATAATATGAATTATTCCTATTTTGAAGGGAAAAAGATTAATGTCAGTGAAATGCTTGATATTGGTGACACGCTTCCCTTCTTTGCGGATAATAGAGTTATTGTTGTGGAGAACAGCGGGCTTTTTAAAAAGACTCCGGAGGGCTTTGAAAAAAGACTTGAGAATTTTCCAGATTCTACTCACGTTATATTTGTAGAAGCTGAGGTGGATGGAAGAAATCGTCTTAACAACTGGTTCAAGAAGAACGGCTATAAGACTGAGATGAAACCGCCTACGGAGGGTGAACTCAGAAAGTGGATAGCCAAGTTGTGCAAGGATGAGAACAAGCAGATTTATGAGAATGCTGTTGAGTATTTTATCGGCGCTGTGGGGCTTGACATGCTCCTCATAAAAAACGAGCTTGAAAAATTGTTTGCCTATGTAGGTGAACGTGGTGAGATCACTGTGGATGATGTGCGCGCCATTTGTGTAAATGAGGCAGATGATACTTTATATGCCATGATCGATGCCATAGGTAACCGGAACCAGAAGGAGGCACTGTTGTTATATAGGAATCTTTTGGAGTTAAAGCAGGAGCCCTTATTTATACTTTCCCAGTTATCAAGAAATGTACGAAAGATGTTAGAGGTATCTGAACTTATCAAATCCGGTAAAAGTTCTGATGAGATTGCATCGGCAGCGGGAATTCCCAAATGGACAATTAACCGTTATAAGTCACAGATAAGACATAACGGGAAGGAATCATTTATACACATGTTGGAGAAATGTCTTGAGACAGAAGCGAACATCAAAACCGGTCTTGTCAAAGATATTGTTGGAGTGGAACTGCTGATAGTTGAGTTCTCTTCAGCCGGATGAAATGTGTATTGAAATAGTTTGGATAAAGAGAACAAGGAACAATGGAAAGATATTATAGAAACAGTTGCTTCGGAAGAACATAGATCTATACAAATGATAAAAAGGACTGTGGGTTAGCAGTCCTTTTCGTATATATGGTTATTATTAAACTCAAGATAATAATTATGCCATCTTGTTTACCATAGCTGATAAACGTGAAATCTTTCTTGAAGCAGTATTCTTATGAAGAATTCCCTTAGCAGCAGCCTTGCTAAGTTCAGAAGTACAAACCTTCAACTGCTCAGCAGCTTCCTTCTTATCACCTGCTTCAACAGCAGCCTCTAACTTCTTGATAAGAGTTTTAAGCTTAGATTTGATCATCTTATTTCTTAAAGTCTTGGTCTCGATAACTTTGATTCTTTTCTTTGCTGATTTAATGTTAGCCAATGAAAACACCTCCATTCCTGAAATAATTGTGTTATGGTTTTACATTAAAACCGGACACGGACAATCTAATGTAAACATACTCATATATAATACATAAACACATGTTGTTTGTCAAATGTTTTTTTGTATTAAATTGGATTATCAGGATATACTTTATATATGTATATAATGTGCAAAGCAACCGATTTGCTTACTTGTATATAAAATCGGGTATTTTGCAAAGAACCTCACGAAGCCGGAAGGCAATGTGAAATCTGAAAAGGTGGGTAAAAAATATGCGGGTAAGGACTGACTTGGCACTGGAGATGAAAGAAGATATAGAGACAGATGAGCCTATAAAGGGAGTGCATGTTTCTACGAAAAATAACGGTGACACAGATATTTTAGAGACCAGAATCGTGGTGGAAAATGAAGAGGGGGCGATGAATCTCGGTAAGCCGGTTGGAACATATATTACATTGGAGAGTGAACATTTAAGGGAGCATGATGACAGTTTTCACAAGCCAATGACCGAAGTGTTGTCAAAGAATCTTAAGCGGTTTATAGGTAACAAGAGAAGAATAATGGTGGCAGGACTGGGTAACAGGGAGGTCACACCGGATGCATTGGGACCATTTGTCATAGATAATCTGTATGTGACAAGACATCTTCTGCGGGAAGGAATAATATCTCACAGTATAGAGGTGAGTGCCATTGCCCCCGGGGTGATGGCTCAGACCGGAATGGAGTCCCTTACTATTTTGCAGGCGTTAGTGGATAAGATAAAACCTGAACTCTTAATAGTGATAGATGCGTTGGCGGCAAGACAGTCGGACAGGCTCAATAAGACCATACAGTTGGCAGATACGGGAATCAGTCCGGGCTCGGGAGTTGGAAATCACAGAAATGCTATTAATTCCGAGAACATCGGTATACCGGTTCTCGCCATAGGTGTGCCGACGGTCATATCTGTTCCGACAATCGTAAATGATGCCATGGATGCGATGGTGGATGCCTTTGGCAAAAACGGACCTAAGAATGTGCTGAAGAAATTTAATGAAGACGAGAGATATCAGTTGGCGTGTGAGATGGTGACGCCTTATCTGGAAAATATGTTTGTTACCCCAAAGGATATTGATGAAGCGGTCAAAAGGATAAGCTACACAATCTCCGAGGCCATAAATGAGGCGGCGTTAGCTTGACGAAGTGATTAATATGTGTATATACAAGAATATAGCTTTATATTATTGAATACAATGGATATATGAGATCAAACCATATATCTTCAAAAAAAGGACAATTAAATAAAAAGAAAAGACTGATAGGCTTTCTTCTGATACTTCTCTGGATAGTGTGTTTTATTAACAGAAAACCCGATGATATATTTTATATTTTGACAAGTTATTTTCTTCCTGCCCTTACCTATGAGACTGAGTTCGGAAGTGCTGATAAGGATTATCTGGCTTCTTACGAGGTGCCGGATTGGTTTTATGAGGATGAGAGCAGTAGCGCGGCAGGGGCTGATATGGCTGTAATGGATAATAACGGTGTGGAAAGTGGAAATGAACAGAGTAAAAATGGTGTTGAAGATACGTTGGGGAATATATCGGGTAACGATGCTGATAAGCTTGATGGGGATGGACAGGTTAATAATAAGGCATTGATAAAAAATGAATCCAAGGGAACAACCTTTACAAGGAAACAGCTTTCAAAACCTGACTTCTTGACGAGTAAAATATTTGTGGTAGACAGCAATACAAGTATGAGTGCTGCTGAACTTGATATCTCCAATCTTTTAGATGCGGATATGTCACTTCACGATCTGCCTGATAAACCAAAGACAGATAGAAAGGTGTCAGAAAGTGAAACAATCCAGACTGACAAAACAATCCAGGCCGATAATATTATGACAGAATCAAAAGCGCCATACAAGGTACTCATTTATCATACTCATTCCTCTGAAAGTTTTGCAGACAGCAGAGCAGGCGTTAAGGAAGATACGGTGGTGGGAGTGGGTGCCTACCTTGCAAAGCTCCTGAATGAAGAATATGCGATTCCTACATATCATGACGAAACTACATAGGATGTGATTGACGGGGTACTGGACAGAAGTAAAGCCTATGAGAATTCATTTAGCGGGATAAGCAAGATATTGGCGGAAAATCCCACCATAGAAGTTGTCATTGATCTTCACAGGGATGGTGTGGATGAAGAGACGCATCTGGTCACGGAAGTAAATGGCAAGCCGACGGCAAAAATCATGTTCTTAAATGGTGTAAGTCGCTCTAACCTTAACGGTGAAATTGATTATCTTGAAAATCCCAATAAACTTTCTAATCTTGCTTTCAGTTTTCAGCTCTATCTTGCGGGGAAGGAAGCATATGGGGACTTTGTGAGAAAGATATATGTCAGGAGTCTTAGATACAATCTCCATGTCATGCCGAGAGCAACCTTAATCGAGGCTGGAGCACAGAATAATACGTTGGAAGAAGAGAAGAATGCAATGGAGCCATTAGCGGCAATGCTTGATAAAGTGTTGAGGAATTCACATTGATGTGATACAATGAGCAAAATGGTCGATTTGCACACTTGTGTGCAAATTTGAATATTTTGCGAATGATAACATGGAGACATAGATTCGAAACTCTCAGTACAGTATACCACACTGACACACACTTAAAAGCCAAAGCGTTAAGCGTCAATAACCTATAAGAGTTTCGAACGCTGCTTACTAAGGTAAACTTAATTTATATATTAGATAACAGGAGATAATTATATATGGCACATATAGATCAAAGCAGAATCAGGAATTTTTGTATAATAGCACATATAGATCATGGAAAGTCTACGTTGGCGGATAGGATTATTGAGAAGACTGGACTTTTGACAGACAGGGAGATGCAGGCGCAGGTGCTTGATAACATGGAGCTCGAAAGGGAACGTGGAATTACTATCAAGGCACAGGCTGTAAGAATTGTGTATAAGGCGAAAGATGGAGAAGAGTATATATTTAATCTTATTGATACTCCGGGACACGTGGATTTCAACTATGAGGTGTCAAGAAGTCTGGCGGCCTGTGAGGGCGCTATACTTGTGGTGGATGCTGCTCAGGGTATTGAAGCGCAGACTCTTGCTAATGTGTATCTTGCCATAGACAATGACTTAGATGTTATGCCGGTTATCAATAAGATAGATCTGCCAAGTGCGGAACCTGACAGGGTTGTCAACGAAATTGAAGATGTTATAGGTATTGAGGCACAGGATGCACCGAGAATTTCCGCTAAGACAGGAATTAATATTGATGAAGTGTTAGAGCAGATCGTTACCAAGATACCTGCACCTTCGGGTGATGTCGATGGTCCTTTGAAGGCACTTATATTTGACAGTAAGTATGATGCGTATAAGGGCGTTATCATTTTCTGCAGACTCTTTGACGGTTCTGTCAAAAAGGGCAGTATAATAAGAATGATGGCGACAGGTGCCGAGGTTGAGGTCGTTGAAGTTGGTATATTCGGTGCAGGACAGTTCATTCCTCAAGATGAGCTTTCAGCCGGAATGGTTGGTTATATTACCGCAAGTCTAAAAGATGTTAAGGAGACCCGGGTGGGGGATACTGTAACTGATGCGGACAATCCCTGTGCGGAAGCGCTTCCTGGATATAAGAAGGCTAATCCCATGGTGTATTGTGGAATGTATCCGGCAGATGGTGCAAAATATCCGGATCTCAGAGATGCTTTAGAGAAGTTGCAGTTAAATGATGCGGCATTGTCCTATGAACCGGAGACATCAATTGCATTAGGCTTTGGCTTCAGATGTGGTTTTCTCGGACTTCTTCATCTTGAAATAATTCAGGAGAGACTTGAGAGAGAATACAACCTTGATCTCGTGACCACTGCTCCGGGTGTTGTATATCGCATTCACAAGACAGATGGTACGATGATAGAACTTACCAATCCGTCTAATATGCCGGATCCTTCACAGATAGATTATATGGAGGAGCCATTTGTTGCAGCGGAGATAATGGTGACAAAGGACTATGTGGGACCAATCATGCAGCTTTGTCAGGAGCGGAGAGGCGTGTATAAGAGCATGGAATACATGGAGGAGACCAGAGCGTTATTGAAATATGATCTTCCTCTTAACGAGATCATTTATGATTTCTTTGATGCACTTAAATCTCGTTCGAGAGGTTACGCGTCCTTTGATTATGAATTAAATGGATATGTGCGGTCTAATCTTGTCAAACTGGATATTCTTATCAATAAAGAAGAGGTGGACGCCTTGTCATTTATTGTGCATGCGGATACGGCTTATGAGCGTGGAAGGAAAATGTGCGAGAAATTAAAGACCGAGATACCGAGACATCTCTTTGAGATACCTATTCAGGCGGCAATCGGAAGTAAGATTATAGCGCGTGAAACAGTCAAAGCGTATAAGAAGGACGTGCTTGCTAAATGTTACGGAGGTGACATCACACGTAAGAAGAAACTTCTTGAGAAACAGAAGGAAGGTAAGAAGCGTATGCGCCAGATAGGAAATGTGGAAGTGCCGCAGAAGGCATTTATGAGTGTGTTGAAGTTAGATGATGAGTAGAGGGATTTTGCAAGGAGGTTTTGATATGGAGTATATAGTTAAGTTTTTGTGGGATGAAGAAGCGAGAGTATGTGTAGCAACAAGTGAGGATATTCCAGGGCTTGTTTTGGAGTCTGGTTCTGTTGATGCTCTTATAGAAAAGGTGAAGTTTGCGATTCCTGAATTGTTGGAACTTAATCATGCTGCACAAGCAGAGAAAATTCACTTTATTGCAGAAAGATATATGGAGGCATATGCATAGTGGCAGAATTCGAGAAGAAGGTACGGGATATATTAAAAATGCATGGCTGTTCGTTCTTGCGTCGCTGAAAAGGAGATCATGATATATGGTTTAGTCCGATTACGAACAGACCGGTAACGGTGGATTCAAAGATGAAATCACGACACACAGCCAATGGAATTATGAAACAGGCAGGAATAGATTACAAGTTTTAAGTTATGATTTGGTAATGAGATGTATGAGTAGAGAATTAAGTATATATATACATATCCCTTTTTGTAAGAAGAAATGCATTTATTGCGATTTCCTGTCTTTTGGGGAATGTGATATCATCAGACAGCGGGAATACGTGGATGCCTTGTGTAAAGAAATCGGTGCATACAGTTTGATTGCGGAAGACTATAGTGTTGTCACGATTTTTGTTGGTGGTGGAACGCCTTCCTACATACCTGCGGAATATATCGGGAAAATTCTTAATAAGGTCAGGAAAACATTTACTGTGTCAGCAGACGCTGAGATAACGATTGAAGGTAATCCTGACAGTTTAACTGCAGATAAAATTGGAGAATACAGAAAGTTAGGAATAAACCGACTTTCCATCGGACTTCAAAGCACCAATGATGATATGTTGAAGACACTCGGAAGAGCTCACAACTACGACCAGTTCATTGCTGCGTATAGCAGGGCAAGAGAGGCGGGTTTTTCCAATATTAATATAGATATTATGTCCGGACTTCCGGGTGAGAGCATGGAGTCCTATGTTAAGACTCTCGGGAAGGTGGTAGAACTATCTCCGGAGCATATATCTGCCTATAGTCTGATTGTCGAAGACGGCACACCCCTTGCGGATGACGTGGATTTGCTATCCAAGCTCCCTTCTGAAGAGATGGATAGAAAGCAATATGCAAGGACCAAGCTACTGCTTGGTGGGGCGGGATACAACAGGTATGAGATATCCAACTACGCAAGGACCGGATATGAGTGCAGGCACAATTTAAGATATTGGACAGGTGGTGAATATCTTGGCGTGGGACTTGGCGCATCATCATATATGAAACTTAGTATTGGTAAGGATTATGATACAACTTTTATTGATATTGAAGATGAGTACGGTGACGATTACGAATATGAATTGCAACATGAATATGGTGACGATAAAGATATTAAGTTATATGAAGATAATGAAGTTGCCGGAAATTTAACTGCGGTAAGATTTAAGGGTATAGATAATATCGACGAGTATATCGGAAGATTTTCTAAGCTGGGAACCGGTTGGACAGATGTTTCATCCATTGCCGAATATATTAATAACTGTTATACGGCAATACATGTTCAAAAGGAAAAGGATGAGATTGAGGAGTTCATGTTTCTTGGACTTAGATGTATATCAGGTATTGACTGCCGTGAATTTGAAAAACGTTTCGGTAAGGATATTCGAGAGATGTACGGCGCTGTTATCGATAAGTATGTTTCAAGCGGATACCTTGTTGTTGATGGTGAAAGACTTCACTTGAGTGATAAGGGACTTGATGTAAGTAATACAATTATGGCTGAGTTTATGTTATGAATTGTAATGGTTTTGCTTGTCTATATTTAGCCTGAGTTTAACGAAGCTTTCTATAATCCATTGTATGAGAAACTGAAAATGTATTATGTAACAGGTGGTATGCCTGAAGTTGTGGAAAACTGGATAACAGAACATGATCCTAATGAAATTCAGCGTATTTTAAGGGATATTATATCTGCCTATGAACGTGATTTTGCAAAACATCCTGAGATACACGAGGTTGCAAAGATCAATTGGATAATGATATGCTTAATATTCCGTTGTTTTTAGCGGATGAAGCGTCGAGGATAATTAAACTTGCACTGTCATTAATGTCCTTTTGACACATCATTCTTTTTATGGTAGACTACGAAATTGAAGTTTTTCTTTCAAATATATAATTTTGCAGTGTATAGGAGACGATGCTTAATATGCTTAAGAAATACGTTAATATGTTCCGAGAGGACATGCGATATGCGATGTCTAGAAGATGCGGATTGGATGAACTTAATAACTTTATTATGCTCATAGGATTCATATTTGTGGTGATTGCCCTGTTCACCCATAAGTGGGTGTTCGTTCTTATAGGAACCGTATTCGTAGTGTTATGTTATATGAGAGTTTTTTCTAAAAAACTGGAGAAGCGCAAGGCGGAAAATGATGTCTATATGCGTTATATGGGCAATGTGGTAAGATTTGTAGACTATATCAAACTTGTTATCAATATGAAGATAAGAAGTATCAGAGATAAAGAGTACATTTATTTTGTATGTAAGTCCTGCAAACAGGTAATCCGTATTCCCAAGGGCAAGAACAAAGTAAGTGTCAGATGCCCGAAATGTAGTGCGACATATATTAAGAGAACATGATAAGATTTTAAATGCAGATAATCATTTAATTATTTAGAAATATAACTTGATTATCTGTATTTTTTATTGTAAATTTTCTGTGATTTTTCTTGAGTTTTCCCTTGACAAAATTATATAGCGGTGGTACTCTATACAAAGATGTTAGCACTCTAATGGATTGAGTGCTAACAACAAAAATAGCAGGAAAGGGGTCTGATAGATGGAAATAGATGATCGAAAACTGAAGATTCTCAAGGCGATTATTTCTAATTATCTTGAAACCGGTGAGCCGGTGGGGTCGAGAACCATTTCCAAATTTACGGATTTGAACCTTTCTTCTGCGACAATCCGTAATGAGATGCAGGATCTCGAAGAGATGGGTTTTCTCAAACAGCCATATACATCTGCAGGAAGAATTCCTACTGATAAGGGATATCGATTATATGTGGATCAGATGATGGTCGAGAAAGACTCTGAGATGGAAGAGATGAAGACACAGTTACTTGAGCGTGTTGACAAGATGGAATCAATGCTCAAGCAGGTGGCTAAGGTGCTTGCTTACAACACTAATTATGCAGCCCTTGTATCGGCTCCGCAGTATCAGAATTCCAAGCTTAAGTTCATACAACTGTCGCAGGTGGATGATAATCAGATGTTGGCTGTTATAGTTGTAGACAACAATGTGATTCGTAATAAGCTTATTCCGATTGACAGGCCAATGGAGAATGATGAGATTCTGAAACTTAATGTTTTGCTCAATACATTTCTTCAGGGAGCATCATTACAGGATATCAATCTGGAAATGATTCATACTATTAAGAATCAGGCCGGCGAATATGCCGAAGTGATGGAAGGAATCTTCCAGGGAATAACCGAGGCGATACATGAAGCGGATGAGGTTGAGATTTATACCAACGGAGCTACGAATATGCTGAAGTATCCCGAACTTGGTAATGTTGAGCAGACTACTAAGCTATTGGAGGCGTTGGAAGATCGTCAGGGACTTGATGAGTTGATAGATGAAACGCTTCACAACGACAGTGATACAGGCATTCAGGTGTACATCGGTGAAGAGACTCCGGTGTCATCGATGAAGGATTGCAGTATTGTTACGGCAACCTATGAACTTGCTGAGGGTGCTAAAGGTACCATAGGTATCATAGGACCGAAGCGAATGGATTATCAGAAGGTCGTAAGTACCTTGAAAAATCTTACAGGTGAGTTAGACGAGATATTTAAGAAGAAAGAATAGAGGTGGGAAAGTGGCAGAGAAGAATAAGCCGACCGGACAACCGACAGAGGAATCCGTTGAAGATGTAGCAGTGGAGACGACCGAAGAAACTGAAGTTGAAACCAAAGAAACTGCCGAGGAGACTTCTAAGAAACCGGTCAAAGGCAAAAAAGGAAACCGACGCGGTGGTAATAACAAAGCGCTGGAACTTGAAATCAGTAAATTAAAAGAACAGCTTGAGGAGTCGGATGACAGATACAAGCGTCTTCTTGCTGAATTTGAAAACGCAAGAAATCGTAATGAAAAAGAATCAAAGCATATGTATGATGTGGGAGCGAAAGAAGTATTAGAAAAACTGCTCCCCGTAGTTGACAACTTTGAGAGAGCTTTGCAGGCTATTCCAGAAGAGGATAAGGAAAGAGCTTTTGAACAGGGTGTTGACAAGATATATAAGCAGATGATGGTTACCTTGGAAGAAATCGGGGTAACACCTATGAATGCTGAGGGTCAGGCATTTGATCCTGATTATCACAATGCGGTTCTTCATATTGAAGATGAGGAACTTGGTGAGAATGTGGTTGCCGAGGAGCTTCAGAAAGGTTATCTGTATAAGGAACAGGTGCTCAGACACAGCATGGTTAAAGTGGCAAACTAGAATCATAGAAACGGTTTGGTTATTAATGACAAGAAACTTAGAAATAATTAATTTTTAAGAGTAATCTAACAAGTAAAAAGTATTATTTAATACAATATAGGAGGATTAAAATCATGGGAAAAATAATTGGTATTGACTTAGGTACAACTAATTCATGTGTAGCTGTTATGGAAGGTGGTAAGCCGGTTGTTATCAACAATGCAGAAGGCGCAAGAACAACACCGTCTATAGTAGCATTTACAAAGACAGGTGAGCGTGTTGTAGGTGAGCCTGCAAAACGTCAGGCTGTTACAAATGCAGATAAGACTATTTCTTCAATCAAGAGACATATGGGTTCTGATTATAAAGTATCAATAGATGATAAGAAATATACACCTCAGGAGATTTCTGCAATGGTGCTTCAGAAATTGAAAGCAGATGCAGAGAGTTACTTGGGTGAGAAGGTTGATGAGGCAGTTATCACAGTTCCTGCTTACTTCTCAGATTCACAGAGACAGGCAACAAAGGATGCAGGTCGTATCGCAGGTCTTGATGTAAAACGTATCATCAACGAGCCTACGGCAGCGGCTCTTTCTTATGGTCTTGATAATGAAAATGAGCAGAAGATTATGGTTTATGACCTTGGTGGTGGTACATTTGATGTATCTATCATTGAGATTGGTGACGGAGTTATCGAAGTTTTGGCAACAGCCGGTGATAACAAACTCGGTGGTGATGACTTCGATAATGTAATTACACAGTATATGTTGGATGAATTCAAGAAAACAGAGGGTGTTGATCTTTCAACAGATAAGATGGCTATGCAGAGACTTAAGGAAGCAGCTGAGAAGGCTAAGAAAGAGCTTTCTTCTTCTACAACAACCAATATCAATCTTCCTTTCATCACTGCTACAGCAGAAGGTCCTAAGCATTTTGATATGGATCTTTCAAGAGCAAAATTCGATGAGCTTACAGCACATCTTGTAGAGAAGACTTCAGAGCCTGTTAAGACTGCTCTTAATGATGCAGGTCTTTCAGCATCAGAGCTTGACAAGGTACTTCTTGTTGGTGGTTCAACACGTATTATCGCTGTTCAGGGAATGGTTAAGAATCTTTCGGGCAAAGTGCCATTCAAGGGAATCAATCCTGATGCGTGTGTTGCGATCGGTGCATCTATCCAGGGTGGTAAGCTTGCCGGAGATGCAGGTGCCGGTGAAATCCTTCTTCTTGATGTAACTCCGCTTTCACTTTCAATTGAAACCATGGGTGGTGTTGCTACAAGACTTATCGATAGAAATACAACAATTCCTACAAAGAAGAGCCAGATATTCTCTACAGCTCAGGATAATCAGGATGCGGTTGATATCCATATCGTACAGGGTGAGAGACAGTTTGCAAGAGACAATAAGACGCTTGGTCGTTTCCGTCTGGATGGTATCGCTCCTGCCAGACGTGGTGTTCCTCAGATTGAGGTAACATTTGATATCGACGCTAACGGTATCGTTAACGTTTCTGCTAAGGATCTTGGAACAGGCAGAGAGCAGCATATCACAATTACAGCAGGTTCTAACATGTCTGATGATGATATCGAAAAGGCAGTTAAGGAAGCTGCAGAGTATGAGGCTCAGGATAAGAAACGTAAAGAGGCTGTTGAGGCAAGAAATGATGCTGATGCAATGGTATTCCAGACAGAGAAAGCATTACAGGATGTTGGTGATAAGCTTTCAGGCGAAGATAAGACTAAGGTTGAGGCTGATCTTGCGGCCCTTAAGAGTCTTGTTGAGAGCACAGATCCTGAGAATATGAGTGACTATGATGTTGAACAGTTAAAGAATGCGAGAGAGACACTTATGAACAGTGCTCAGAATCTGTTCGCTAAGCTGTATGAGCAGAACGGTCCCGGAGCAAATGCGGGAACAGGTGCTGAAGGTCCTACAGAGTATGCAGAGGGCGACGTTGTTGATGGCGATTATACAGAGATATAATTCATGCTGTTACTAGGCGATATTCCCACGGCTTTGTTAAGTCGTGGGTACTCTTGATAAATATATATAGGTGAGGAAAGATGGCAGAAACAAAAAGAGATTATTATGAAGTGCTTGGAGTATCCAAGAATGCAACCGAAGCCGAATTGAAAAAGGCTTATCGTGCTATAGCTAAAAAGTATCACCCTGACATGAACCCGGGAGATGCAGAGGCGGAGGCAAAGTTTAAGGAAGCTTCTGAAGCATATAAGGTTTTGAGCGATCCTGACACAAGAGCAAAATATGATCAGTTCGGTCATGCGGCATTTGATCCTAACAGCGGCATGGGTGGCGGATTTGGCGGATTCGATTTCTCAGATATGAGTGATATTTTCGGAGATATCTTCGGGGATATGTTTGGAGGAACAAGGTCACGTCAATCAAATGGTCCTATTAAAGGTGCTAATATAAAGACGAGTGTGCGCGTCAAATTTGATGAAGCTGTATTCGGATGTCAGAAAGAATTGGAATTGCCGTTAAAGGATGAGTGTGTGGTTTGTCATGGTACCGGTTCTCAGCCGGGACACAATCCCGAGACTTGTCCTAAGTGTAATGGTAAAGGCCAGGTTGTATTTACACAACAGTCATTGTTCGGAGTTGTCCGTAATGTACAGACTTGTCCTGAATGTTCAGGTACAGGTAAGGTTATCAAATTTAAGTGTAATCAGTGTTCCGGAACAGGATATGTTAAGAGTAAGAAAAAGATTCAGGTGGCAGTTCCGGCCGGAATTGATAACGGACAGAGTATCCGTATACGTGAGAAGGGTGAACCGGGAACTAATGGTGGCGAAAGAGGAGATTTACTTGTAACGGTATTAGTCGATCGTCATCCTCAGTTCCAGCGTCAGGAGTATGACCTGTTCTCTACAGAGCCGATAACATTTACTCAGGCAGCTCTTGGTGGAACAATTACTATCAATACAATTGATGGTCCTATGGAATACGATATTAAGCCCGGAACTCAGACAGATACTAAGATTAAGATAAAAGGTAAGGGTGTTCCGACTCTTCGTAACAAGAATACAAGAGGTGATCTTTATGTGACCCTTGTTGTGCAGGTTCCTGATAAACTTACAGAGGAACAGAAGAATATTCTTAATAACTTTGAAGAGGCTACAGGCTCAACTGCAAGAAGGTCTACTGATTCAGCCGGAGATTTCAGTTTTTCCGGACATAAGAAGAAAAAGGGATTTGGAAAGAAATAATAGATTTGCATAATTGTTTACTAATAAACTGCCATGTGCTATGATGCATATGGCAGTTTTGAAGTTATATAGTACAGGAGATATAGGAAAGATATGAAATGGACTAAGATTACGATAGAGACAAATACAGCAGCTACAGATATGTTAAGTTACGTATTAAGTGAGTATGGCGTTGAAGGAATAGAGGTAGAGGATAAGATTCCTTTATCGGAAGAGGACAAGCAGGCTATGTTCATAGATATACTACCGGAGTTGCCGCCTGATGACGGAGTTGCGTATGTATCGTGTTATATTGATGAAAATGACAGCAAAGGGATTGACATTAAGGATTTGTGTCGTTATATTCAGGAGCAGCTTAATGATATGTCTGCATACATGGAGGTTGGCACCGGTAAGATTTCTATAGGTGAGACTGAAGATAAAGATTGGATGAATAACTGGAAAGAATTTTTTCATCCATTCAGACTGGAGGACAACATAGTAATTCAACCCACATGGACCGAGAAGGCTGCCGTTAATGATAACGACATAGTTATCAATATCGACCCCGGAACAGCATTTGGTACCGGATCGCACGAGACAACCAAACTTTGTATATCGGCATTAAAACAATATATATCAAAGGATAAAGATACGTCAGTACTGGATGCAGGGTGCGGCAGTGGGATATTATCAATAATTGCTGCTAAGCTTGGTGCATCAAAGATATATGGCGTGGATATTGATGAGCTCGCCGTTAAAGCGAGTATAGATAACCTTAAGTTGAATGATATCGATGACGGTATATATACGATTGTCAAGGGTAATATAATCGGTGATAAAGAATTTGCTGATGTTGTAGCTGATACAGGCAAATACGATATTGTTGTGGCAAATATACTTGCCGATGTTATAATACCGTTGTCAGGCGTTGTCAGACGGTTTATGAAGGATGACGGGGTGTTTATTAGCTCAGGAATAATCAATACCAAGGAAGATGAAGTCAGAAAGGCTCTGGTAGATAATGGCTTCGAGATAGTTGATGTGGAGCACATGGGAGAATGGGTTTCTTTTGTGGCTAAATGATCCGGGTATATCTATTGAATATAGGAGTAAGTTTGTAATATGTATCGTTTTTTTATAGATCACGAACAACTGAATAACGATTATATAGAAATTGCCGGTGATGACTATAATCACATTCGCAATGTACTCCGTATGAAGATTGGTGACAAGGTTCTGTTGAGTGATGGCAGCGATAAGGAATACGAGGCAGTTATTGTTGAATATTGTGGGAGCGAAAGAAATGATTGTGGCAGTTCTGCGGTCAGATTGAAGATAACTGACATTTTTGGGAATAACAGGGAACTTCCGGCAAAAATCACTTTGTTTCAAGGCTATCCTAAGGGTGATAAAATGGAACAGATCGTGCAGAAAGCGGTTGAACTTGGGGTATATGAGATAGTTCCTGTTATGATGAATCGGTGTGTTGTTAAGCTTGATGACAAGAAGGCGGCTAAAAAGGTTGAACGCCTTAATTTGATAGCTGAAAGTGCGGCAAAGCAGTCAAAAAGAGGTATTATTCCCAAAGTGAGAGAAGTTATGAAATTTGAACAATCTTTGGAGTTTGCAAAATCGTTGGAATGTGTTATAATACCTTACGAGTGCGCTGATGGAATGGAATATTCAAGGAAGATTTTGAAGGAAGCAGCAGATAAGGGTTCAATTGGAATATTCATAGGACCTGAAGGCGGCTTCGAAACTTCTGAGATTGAGAAACTCAAAGGATTAGGTGGCAACATCATTTCTCTTGGACACAGGATATTAAGGACAGAAACTGCCGGGATGACGGTGTTGTCTATTCTTATGTGGTTGATGGAAAGATAACCCATGTGTTTTATGTATGACATCAGCCATACTTAAGGATTATGTTGGAGAGATATTATTGGTTGGGATTAATTATAATGCCAAGAGTAAGGAATATAGTTGTAGGATAGAGAAGATAATATAAATTGTAACTGGTTATTATAGTAAATGATGACTATTTATGGAGAATAAAAATGATAGATTTATCTGGGAAGAATATATTGATTATAGGTGCGTCTTCGGGGATCGGAGAAGAGGTAGCCTATACTACGTCTATACAAGGCGCAAATGTTATATTGGTCGCTAGACGTAAAGAAAAATTGCATAATGTAATCGAAAAAATTAATTCTCATAAAAAAGCATGTTATGTTTTTGACGTTTCAGATATTGATGGAATTAATTCTATGATAAAAACTATTGTATCTGAACAAGGAAAATTAGACGGCATGGTTTATACAGCAGGTATTTCGGATGGAGATGTTCCCCTGAAATATTTAAATAATAAGCGGTTATTAGATACATTTACAACAAATTATTTTGGGTTTGTTGAATGTGTTCGCCAAGTTACAATGAAAAATATGTATAATGATGGCTTGCGAATTGTAGCGGTTTCTTCTAATGCTGCTAGGTTTGGCGATAAAGCTCATATTGCATATTCGGCTTCTAAAGCAGCAATGGATGCATCCGTTAGATGCATGGCAAAGGAATTGTCAAATAAGCATGTTTACTTAAACTCAGTGGCACCGTCTATGGTTAAAACGCAAATGTATATTGATTATTTGAAAATGAATGGTTACGAAGAAGAATCTGACAGTTCTTTATCGAATAGACAATATTTGGGTATTATAGAACCTAAAGATGTGGCATATGCAATTACATTTTTATTGTCAGAAGAGGCTAGAATGATTACAGGTGTAACAATGCCTGTAGATGGAGGTTTTTCTACATCTTGTTAAATATAAATATTTTGAATGGAAGGAATAGATCATGGAATCGTGTATTAGGGGAATTAGCATAGAAGCGGTTTCTGCAGCCGTACCAGACAGATGGCTTTCGTTGGCTGATCAATTTGGTAATACAAGTGATGCTAATAGAAAAATTATAAAGAAATTTACCAAAAATACTGGAGTTGAGGGACGTTTTGTATCAACTTATAATCAGGTTAATTCGGATTGGTGTTATGCCGCTGCTAAAAAGATTATTGAGGATAAAAAGATTGACAAAAACAGCATAGGGGTCATTGTATATGTGACGCAGACTTCAGATTATAGAAAGCCATCTACGGCAACAGTTCTTCAATACAGATTAGGTATAGGTGAGGATTGTATTGCGTTTGATGTCAATTTGGGTTGTTCGGGATATGTATGCGGACTTAATATAGTGGGAAGTATAATGATGGAATCTAAAGCGCAATATGGCTTGTTGATGTGTGGTGAGACTGCGTCTAGGGATAAAATCCCAACTGATAGTATAGAATTTAATACAGGTAAATTGTTATTTGGAGATGCGGGTAGTGCTACGTTACTAAAAAAAGATATTATGGCTAAAAATATTAACTTTATGTATAAGACAGATGGAAGTCGATATAATGCATTAATCGCTCCATGGGGTTTTTATAGGAATCCATATAAAAGTGCAGATATTGATATTACTGATGATATAGCGGTTTTTAATTTTTCGACAAATGAGGTTCCTGTATTAATAAATGAATTAATGGGTAAAATGGGTTGCACTGCCGAAGATTATGATTATCTTGTGTTACATCAATCTAATAAGCTGATTATGTCTCAGATTGAGAAGAAAACAGGCTTTTCTTCTGATAAAAGTATAAAAGCAATTGATAAGTTTGCGAATACTTCTTCTGCATCAATTCCTGTTTCTCTGGTTGAAAAATTGGCACTTGTAAATAATGGAGTATCACATTTTATGCTTTGTGGATATGGTATTGGTTTATCTTGGTGTGCAGTTGATTGTTATATGAACGTTGATAATGTATATCCACTTATAAAAACTGACGAGTATTATGAAGATGACTATTAGATGAGAAAAGAACTCATTTAAAGTAAATATAAAAAAAGGAGAAAAAATATGACAGAAAAAGAAAAACTTGAATTACTGGAGGAAACGTTTGAAACTGATGAAGGTAGCTTAAACCCTGATATGAAATTGGAGGAAATTGAAGAGTATGATTCAATGACAAAACTTTCATTGATCGTCATGTTTGATGATGAATTTGGAAAGAAGATTTCAGGTGATCAAATAAAAAGTTTTGTATATGTTAAAGATATTCTTGAATTGATGGAGAAGTGATAATTGGAAAATAGTATGATAAATCCTATGTCGATGTACGATAAAACTGTAATAGTAACGGGTGCAGCTTCTGGAATTGGTAGGGAAACAGCGGTATTACTTTATAAGTTAGGGGCAAATTTGTTATTGTTGGATATAGATGAGAGCGGATTGAATTCTCTCGAGAAAGAATTAGAGAATTCAAATAATAAAATAGTATGTGCAGTTGTTGATTTGAATGATTTTGAATTAGTAAAAAAAATTATTATTGATTCAAGAGAAAAATTAAATAGTGTATATACCGGATTGGTTCATTGTGCAGGAATTCCATCTATATCTCCGTTAAGAACTATTTCCAATGATCATTATGAAAAGGTTATGCGAATTAATTCTCAAGCAGGATTGAATTTGGCCAAAATTTTTGCTGGGAAAAAAGGACATGACATGAGTAAGCAAGGTTCGATTGTATTCATATCTTCGGTGTATGGACTTGTTGGGTCTTCTGCGAATGTAGCATACGCTATGAGTAAAGCGGCTATTGTAGGTATGACAAAATCTTTAGCTATAGAATTAGCGAATAAAAAAATTAGAGTTAATTGTGTTGCACCTGGTTTTATTAAAACTAATATGGCAGATAATGTTAATTTGTTATTCGATAATAATTATGCTGACATAATTGAGCGCATGCATCCGTTAGGCTGGGGAGAAGCGTTGGATATAGCCAATGCAGTGGTTTTTTTATTGTCAGATGCTTCGAAGTGGACCACAGGTGCGGTATTTAACATTGATGGTGGGTATACTGCTCAATAACTTTACGTTTATTAATATGTCGAGGAGGACTATTTATGGGTTTTTTACTATTAACAGGTGCTTCATCAGGTGTAGGGAGAGAGTTAGCAATTAGTTTATCTAAGGAACATACCATAATTCTAAGTGGAAGAGATGAAAAAAGATTACAAGAAGTCAGACTTCTTTGTGATAATAATCCTTTTATCTGGAATCATGAACTGAATGATTTTGATAACCTCGAAAACGATTTAAAGATATTTCTTAAAGTTAATAATATTAGTGTAGATTATTTTGTTCATTGTGCAGGTGTTATGAAAATTCTTCCGTTGAGGAATATTAAAATAAACGATTTGCAAAAAATATTCGCGGTTAATGTTTATGCTCCTGCTATAATAACAAAGTGTTTATGTTCAAAGAAAATTAATAATGGTAATTTAAAATCGGTTGTTTTTATTTCAAGTAATATAAGTAATAGGGGAGCTGCGGCATTTTCTATGTATAGTTCATCTAAAGCTGCTTTAGATGGATTGATGCGTAGTTTGGCTGTCGAACTAGCACCAGGGGTGAGAGTTAATTCTGTTCTTCCTGGTGGTATGATTACAGAGATGACAAAAGAACTGTTTGAAAATCCCGAGATGCTACAGAAATTTGAAAATGACTATCCTTTGGGGATTGGGAAACCTAGCGATATTGCTCCAATTGTAGAGTTCTTGTTATCTGATAAAGCAAGGTGGATTACAGGACAACAAATTACTATTGACGGGGGACGGACAATAGATATTACGGAAAGATAAATTGGCTGTATTAAAATAAGTAATGATGATAAGGGTAAATAGTTATGAATATAATTAATCTATTAGAGTATTTTGAAACAACTGTAAATCATAATGCTGATAAAATTGCTGTGAGACATAACGATACAAAAATTGATTTTAAAGAATTAAAAAACTATTCAATGAAACTGGGAACTTATTTATCTGCAATGTTTAAAGATTCTGTAAATATTCCTATAGCGGTTTTTCTTCCTAAAGAAATAAATATAGTGATTGCGGATTTAGGTATCATGTATTCATCAAATCATTTTGTTAATTTGGATGTAAAAACTCCGATTGAAAGAATTAACAACATTTTGAAAACAGTAAAGCCGATGGTGATTGTTACCAGTTCCGCTTATGTAGCTAATTTAACCGGTCTAAGTATTCCATTAGTTATAATAGATGAAATAGAATTGCATAATGTTATTATAGATGACGAAGTATTGTTAAAAAAGAGAAGTAGGTTAATTGATACTGATCCGTTTTGTATAATTAATACATCGGGCTCAACAGGAACACCAAAAGGTGTCGTTCTCAATCATAGGAGTTTTATAGATTTCATGAATGCTTCGGGAGAACTTTTTAATTTTGACGGTAGTGAAATAATAGGTTCGCTTTCACCTGTGGTATTTGATATTTTTGAATTTGAATTATGTATGATGATGAGAAATGCTTCGGAATTGATACTACTTGATGCTTTTTTGGCTGCGTTTCCAGCTAGATTACTAGAGTGTTTAGTTAAGAATAATGTTAATTTTATTTTCTGGGTACCGTCTATTATGGTAAATATAGCTAATTTAGGTTTATTAGATAAAATGGAATTACCAAATCTAAGATTAGTTTGGTTTGCGGGCGAAGTGTTTCCAACAAAACAATTTACTATGTGGTATGATAAGTTGCCTGCTGCTGTTTTTGTTAATTTGTACGGGCCCATAGAAATAACTTTGGATTGTACATATTATATTGTGAAAGAACGACCCGATGAGAATGAACCATTACCGATCGGTATTCCATATAAAAATACTGATATTATGATATTAAATGATAATAATAATATTTGTCACATAGGAGAAGAGGGTGAATTGTGTGTACGAGGTTCATCTTTAGCCATGGGATATTATAATAATTTAGAGAAGACTATGAGTTCATTTGTTCAAAATCCTTTAAATACGATGTATCCTGAATTGATTTATCGTACGGGTGATATAGCATATCTGAGAGAAGATGGAAATATTATTTTTAAGGGGCGAAAAGATAGTTTAATTAAGCATATGGGATATCGAATAGAGCTAGGTGAGATAGAGCATGTGGTTGAGAATGACTTGAAATTAGTAGATTATTGTTGTGCCGTTTATAATAGCGAAAAACGGGAGATTGTTTTGTTTTATGAAAACCAAGATGAATTAAGTGTTGGTGATTTTAGAAAAAACATAGGGAGAAGATTACCTTCGTATATGATACCAACAGAATATATTAAATTAGATGTATTGCCGAGAAATACAAATGGAAAAATTGACAGACTATTGTTAAAAGATAAAATTAATAATATGTGATATAAGGAGATATGTGATATGCAGGATGTTTTAGATATTTTAACTGAGATTAAACCGGAATTCGATTTTAGTGATAGTAGTGACTTTATTGCTGATGGAATGTTGGATTCATTTGATATTATTAACCTTTGTGATTTGTTAGAAGAGAAATATAATGTAACGATTGATGGATTAGATATATTACCTGAGAATTTTACTTCTTTGAATTCTATACAATCACTAATTATCAAATCAAAAGGTGAATCGAAATGATTATGCGGTTTAATAATAAAAAAATAACTACGATGCTTGGATTGCTTCCGGAAATGGAGAGTTATTTTGATGACGAAATTGGCAATTACAGTTTTACGGAAAAACAATCTATGAGACTAAAGAAAGTGATGGGTTATAATTGTCATAGATTATCTAAGGAAAGTACGACTGTTTCTGATTTTGCTATTTATGGTATTAATTATATGTTTGCTAATAATTGGATTAATAGGAATGAAATTGGAGCGATAGTAGTAGTTTCATTGTGTCCGGATTATTTTGTCCCACACATAAGTAATATAATTCAAGCAGAATGTGGATTTGGGGAAAATATAATTTGCTTGGATATTGCTCAGGGGTGTTGCGGTTTTTTGGTTGGTTTGATGCAATCGTTTATGTTATTAGAACACATTGATAAAAAAGTGTTGTTGGTAAATGGTGATGTTATTAGTCATAAGGTTTCTAGAAGAGATAGAAATGATTACCCTCTTATAGGTGATGCGGCGTGTATTACGGTATTGGAAAATTCAGAATCATCTCCAATCTATTTTGAGATGAATACAGACGGAAAACGCAGAAATGCGTTAATTATTCCTGCAGGTGGATTTAAAATGCCTTGTAATATTGAAACTGCTAAGGTTAAAATGGATAGTGAAGGGAATTACAGGTCTTTAGATAATATTTGCATGGATGGAAGTGAAGTGTTTAATTTTGTTCAGTCGGATGTCTCTAAAATGTTAAAGGATGCTTTTGACAGTGAACATAAGACTATTGAAGATTTTGATTATTTCTTTTTTCATCAGCCGAATAAGTTTATGTTAAAAAAACTTGCTCAAAAGGTAGGCATTCCTTTTGACAAGTTTCCAATGAATCTTGTTGAAAATTTTGGTAATCCAAGTGGTGCTTCTATACCAATGACTGCAATATTTAACGCAAGAGATGAACTTATTAATAAAAATAACAGTTGTTGCTTATCTGCATTTGGATCAGGTTTAGCGTGGGGTGTTGTATTTATGGATATAGGTAACCTAAATAATTGTGAAATCATTGAATCTGATTTGTAGTATATATTGAACTTGAGGTATTTGATTTGATGGTTAATAAAGATATTATTATCACTCATATTAATAATTTAAAAAAGATATGTAAACCACTTACTAATTGTTATTCGTTAAGTGTTATAGAAAATGCTGATGATATTTGGGATTATGAAGAATCGTTTTTGTTTTCGTGTAACGATAATGGGATTAACAGGCTATTTTTTTATGTTCAGGACAAGTTTCATTTAAAAAAAATACTTTCGAATCTAGATAGTGGAACATTTTATATTGATTTTATTACAATGGATGATAATCAGTACAGTAAAGTGTTCAGTGGAGAAATATTGTTAGCAAAGATGATGAGGGTTGCAACAAGAGATTGTTCAAAGATACTTGATGATTATACGATAATGAAGTATGAAGATGATTCTGCAGGTATTGTTGCTACATATGATGATGTTCATGAAATAAATCAATTACTGTGGTCAGAGTTTGATACTGCAATAAGTCATCTTTGTGATGATAAGGAATTGGCTGGGATAGTTGAAAAAAAAGAAATACTAATTCATCGTGGTAATGATAATCATATAGATGCATTATTGCAGACAGACATTAAACCCAAAAGTTTTTATATTAATCAGGTTTATAATAAAGGGGATAAAAAAAATATTCATGCAATTATGATAAAACGACTTAAGGAATATTATAAAAATGGGGGGCGATATGTATATGCTTGGGTAAGCGAGAATAACATAGCGTCTCTGCGCTTTCATAAGAAATATGGATTGGTACATGATGGTACTTGGGATATAGTGTATTGCATAAAAAGATGATTTATATGGGGGTAATACTTTGGTTTATGAAGAAGTGATTATTGGCAAATTTGTTGATATGCGAAGTATAACATTAGATGATGCGGAGTTTTCTTATAATATTAGGATGAATGAAAAGTTTAGAGCCTATGTCGGACAGCCGGCGCACACTATGGAACAACAACGAGAATTTATAAAGTGGCAGATGCAACAGCCTGGCGATTATTATTTTGTTGTACTTAATAAGAAAGCGGAAAGAATAGGACTTATTGGTGTTTATGATATACATGGAAAAATGGGCGAGATTGGTAGAGAGGTTAGTTATGGCAATCCATTAGAAACTATGGAAGCTGAGATTTTGCTTAATGATTTTGCTCGTGATATCTTAAAATTGGATAAGGTATGCTGTGTGGTTTATCTTAACAACAAAAAAGTAATGAGAATGCATAAAAAAAATGGGTTTGAACCTAAAGCGTATATTGATAGAAACGGAATAGCTTGTGCATATTATGAGCATGAGTTGGATTATGGAAATAGTAAGGTAAGGCGCTTATTAAATGATATTGGAGAGTGATTTATAATGAAAAAGATGATTTCATTTGTTATTCCGTGTTATGGTTCTGAAAATACAATTGAAGGTGTGATAGATGAAATACATGAAATACAAAAGGTACATCAAGAATACAATTATGAAATAATATTGGTTAATGATTCATCTCCTGACAAGGTGTGGGAGGTTATTGTGAAGTTATGTGATAATAATGATAATATTATTGGAATAGACTTAACGAGAAATTTCGGACAACATGCTGCTTTACTTGCTGGATATAGACTATCAAAAGGAGATGTTGTGGTATCACTTGATGATGATGGTCAGATTGCAGTAGAGGATACATATAAATTGGTAGAAGAACTTAAAAATGGATATGATGTGGTTTATGGTAAATATAGACATAAAAAGCATAGTTTATATCGAAATCTCGGTTCAAAGTTTGCAAAATGGATGGGGGTTCACTTGATGTCAATTCCTAAAGAGTTTGAGGGTAGTAGTTTTTATGCTGCAAAAAAATACATTATTGATACTATGAATGAGTATCAAAATGCTTACGTATATTTACCTGGTCTTGTTTTTAGAGCGACAGATAAGGTGGGTTCAGTGTTTGTCGGACATAGAAAACGGGAAATTGGGTCTTCGGGGTATACATTTCCTAAATTAGTTTCTTTATGGATAAACGGGGCCACTACATTTTCAATTAAACCACTCAGAATATCTACTCTTTTTGGCTTTATTACGGCGTGTGTCGGTTTGATTTATAGTATTATTGTTTTGATTAAAAAAATAATTAATCCTTATGTAGTGGAAGGTTGGAGTTCCATGATGGCGGTTACGCTTGTATTATGTGGAGTAATATTGATAGTACTGGGAATGATGGGAGAATATGTGGGCAGATTGTATATGAGTGCAAATCGTGAGCCACAATATGTTATTAGACAAACGGTAGATCATAATAAAAAACAAGATGATTCGGAAGGGAAATTCGATATTGAAAGAACATAATTTATCTATTAGAAATATTTTGATTTTACATGTCTTTTTGTTATTTAATTCTTTACTGGCGACTTCGTCCAAAGTTGCATCGCAGGAAACTTTTATGTCGATGCGATTTTTGTTGTTTTATGGGATTTCACTTTTTAACATGGGATTATATGCGATTGTATGGCAACAATTATTGAAAAAAATGCAACTTACTACAGTGTATTCTAATAAAGCGATATGTATGATATGGACAGTGCTGTGGGGGGCTTTGTTTTTTCGAGAACATATAACTATATGGAAAATAATCGGAATATGTATTATAATAGCTGGTGTTATTCTGGTGGTACGTTCAGATTCAATAAGTAAAGAATAGATGATAATGGAGTATGATAATTACTATGATAAAATATATATTGATTTATGTGTGTTCTGTATTTATATCGTCCATAGCGCAAGTACTTCTAAAAAAAAGTACACAAAAGTCACATGAATCTGTTATCAAAGAATATATTAATCCTTATGTAATCACGGCTTATGTGATTTTTCTGGCATCCACATTGTTAACGGTTGTTGCCCTCAAAAAAGTTCCTCTTTCTATGGCTCCGGTTATAGAATCATTGGGCTATATTTTTGTTGCAATATTGGGATATTTTACAGTGAATGAGAAGATAGAAAAGAATAAGGCATTAGGAATTATTTTAATTATAATTGGAATAGGTGTGTCTTGTATAAAGTAGGATTAGGTAGGAGTGATAAAAATGATACCATTTAATAAACCACCATATGTCGGAATGGAAGAGCAGTACATATCTAAGGCCATAAGGAATGGAAAGATATGCGGTGATGGAGAATTTAATAACAAATGTCAGCAATGGTTAGAGAATTATACCGAAGCGAAAAAGGTATTATTGACTACATCATGTACATCTGCGCTGGAGATGTGTGCTTTGATTTGCGGGATTAGTCCGGGCGATGAAGTTATCATGCCATCATATACATTTGTTTCTACAGCTAATGCTTTTGTGATACACGGTGCAACATGTGTATTTGTTGATATCAGACCAGATACTATGAATATTAATGAGCAACTTATTGAAGACGCCATTACTGAACGAACAAAAGCGATTGTTCCAGTCCATTACGCAGGTGTGGGTTGTGATATGGATGTGATTAATAATATTGCAAGACGACATAACCTTTACGTAATAGAGGATGCTGCACAGGGAATGTGTGCTACATATAAAGGAAAATCATTAGGTACTTTAGGCGATTTTGGAGCATACAGTTTTCATGAAACAAAGAATTACAGCATGGGAGAAGGCGGAGCAATTTTCCTAAATAACAAGAAATATCTTGAAATGGCAGAAATAGTAAGAGAAAAAGGGACTAATCGGAATCAGTTCTTTCGTGGACAAGTTGACAAATATACATGGGTTGACAAGGGTTCATCGTTTCTTCCAAGCGAAATTAACGCTGCTTATCTATGGGCTCAATTGGAGGTTGCTGAAGAAATCAAAAAGGATAGGATGAAGTCATGGAATATGTATTATAGTGGATTAAAAGAACTTGAAGATAAAGGATACGTATCATTACCATATATACCTGATGAATGTGAGCATAATGCCCATATGTTTTATATAAAGGTCAAGGATTTAGAAGAAAGAACTAATTTGTTGAAATACCTTAAGGATAATGGTATACTGGCTGTCTTTCATTATGTTCCGCTTCATAGTTCTGTAGCGGGAAGAAAGTATGGAAGATTTTCAGGAGATGATAAGTATACTACTAAAGAAAGTGATCGATTATTAAGACTACCGATGTATTATGGGCTTACTGAGGAAGAGATAATATACATAATCGAAGTGATAAATAAATATTTCGATTGATAATATTATATTATGGAGATTGGCTATGAAGAAACAGGAATGGAAATACTTTTTTATTTTTTTTGTTCAAAATTTATTTTACACAGTAATCATATTAAAATTTTTTTTCCCAACATATTTTGAAACTAATGATGATTTTGGTATGGGTTGTATTCTGGCAGGAGCTTATGGCGATAATTATCGACAATGTCTTGTTTTTTCAAATGTTATTTTAGGTTATATATTGAAATTTATTACTGGTTTAATTCCTGTTTTTAATTGGTACGTGGTGTTTCAATATGTTTTTGTTATCATCGCAATATCTGCACTGGTAAAGTTAATAGCTATCAAGGGAAATATTAAATTAGCATGTTGTGTTAATTTACTTAGTTGGTTTGTATTTGTTTTCAATTTTATAAGGGGTATTCAATTTACAAGAACTGCAGGTTTTATGATGATAGCAGGTTTTTTATGTTTGTGGTCTTTCATCGTAAATGACTCGAAGTTTGATTTATGGATGGGTGTTTTGTTGTTTGTCTATGGAATAATGTTGAGAATTGACAGTATTTATCTGATATTACCTTTTGCAATATTGATTGTCGTTTATTCAATGATGAATACTTCAAATGATATTAAAAAAATGATTTTTACTATTTTAGGCGTTGCTATACTTGCTATTGTATTGACAGCTTTTGATAAATTATACTATTTATCTGATGCTGGTTGGAAAGATTATAATTCATATAATGAGGTAAGAGCTCTTGTTATGGATTATCCGTTTCCGGATTATGAGGAAAATCTAAGTGCCTATCAAGAAAACGGTTTTTCTTACAATGATATTTTGATGTTAGATAATTGGATTTTTGATGATAATAATGTGTTTGATACAAATAGATTGAAGTCTTTAAGTGTTATACAAAAGGCTGAATATGAAAATGCTTTTGATATGGCTTTATTGGTAGAAGAATGTAATGGAGTATTGTTTTGGGTATGGTTGTTGTTATTGTTGTGTTGTATTGGGAATAGTAATAAAAAAATACAACTATTTGGAGTTCTTGTTGGAATTGTAACAATAATGTATATATCTGTATTTATTTATATGGGGAGAGTGGTTGAGAGGGTTAATCATGTTATATGGCTTTCGGCAATTGTTTCGTATATATATATGTTATTAGATAATTGTGATGTTCATAAATTATTGCCTAAGATATCAGAAAAGAAAATATATATATCTACAATTTTAATACTATTATTATCATTAATAATATATTATGTGTTAGTTTTTCGGGATTTCAATTATAATAATTTTTACAACAATGATGAGATTGTAGCGGTCGAATATTTCTCTAATGATAATGATAATATATATGTGTGCAACACGTTGGACTTTCTAAATACTTGTTTTGTTTGTAAACCATATGCTTCTATATCCTCTGGTTATATGAGAAATGTTATAACAACAGGAAATTGGTTATGTAATTCCCCGTCTTATAAAAGTAGCTTGAGTGATAAGGGAATTAAAAATGTACTTGAAGATATTGTGCTCAAGGATAATGTGTTTTTTGTACAAAGTAAAGAGAAGACACTTGATGTTTTACTTACATATTATAAGGAACATTATGGGTATGATTGTGATTATGAACTTATTGAGGAAGGATATGTGTTTAATGTGTACAAAATTAATTATAAATAGATAGTGATACGATAGGAGCAATCTGGTGATATGTCAATGGGTGATATGAAAAGTTTTTGATATGAATTTTTGGGAAAAGGGTAACTTTAACGGACCTATTGAAAATAGTCTTAAATAAGAGTTATTTATTTGATGTATCAAGCAATACGCCGGAGTACAGTTGGTTTTCTGGTCAGCAATCCATAAACTAAACGAACAAATTTACGTGAAGTCGATGTCTTGTAAGGCATTTAAGTGCAAGAAACTGACTGCCACGAAAAGGTTTCGTTTTAATGTTTCCGACTCTTGCGTAGTCCGCAATAACGAAGGAATCAATATGATCCGACTTGACGACACCGATGTAGGTTTTCTTGTAGTTTGCCGTGCGGTTGGGGTTTACGGCAAACATATTAGGTTTGAGGAGTAATAACACTTCACATGAAGAGAGAGAGTTAGCTATAGGTATGCTGTAAACAGAAGTTGATTCTAATGAGGCAACAACAGTAAAAGGAAAATAACCAGTGCATCTAGACATTAGACTATGCTGATATCATACCCCAGAATAACCTATGTAACTAATAACCAATGTAGATGAGATGGAAAGGGTTTACCCTGATGTCTCAGATTATCTATAAATTTTAGAGAAAGGATAAGTGCATAACCATCATTTCTATTGGCTATACACTTATTATACGAGGTTCAATAATAATGAAAAAAATAATTGCTTTTTGGGAAAAATTCTGTATATATATTATAGCTTTTTGCGTTCCTTGGATAATATTGTTGTTTGTTGCTCTGTTTAATGATGGATGGTTAAGTGGTAACGCTTCAATACTTAACGGAGATACATCGGTTCAATTATTGCCATTTGCTATGGAATTATGGGAAAAAATTCATAGTGGAGAAAGTTTGAGTTATACATGGAATGTAGTAGGTGGGATGCCTTTTTTGGCAATTTTAGGATATTTTTTTTCGCCGTTTACTATTCTTTTGTTAATTTTTCCTAAAAATTATATGATTGATATGATTCAGGTAGTAATGGTATTGAAATGGTCATGTACCGGTGTTTCAATGGTGTATTTCTTTTATAATACAAAGTATAATACGTTACGTACTCATAAAAAAGCAGTTTCTTTATTTCTTGGGGTTACATTTATGTTGAGTAGTAGTAATATTAATTTTATTAGATATATTCAATTTACTGATGTTACAATTTGTTTTCCTATATTATTGTTGTTAATTGAAAGATTGGTTGATAATAAAAATTGGTTATTATATTGTCTAATACTTACATTTACCATTATAAGTAATGCATATATGGCGTTTGAAGTATGTATATTTCTGGTTATGTGGTTCTTTTTTCAATATGATTCAGATACAGAGGATAAGTTGAAAAAATTCTTTATTTTTGCTTGTAGTTCAGTTTTGTCTGCGTTAATAGCGTCAGGTTTAATAATAGATGGTTTGGTTATTTCAGGCAATCGTATTAGAATGAATGCAGATTATAATGCTACTTCGGAATATGCAAAATCTATCATTATTGGTTTTACTGATTTTATACAACAACTTTTTATATTTTCGCCCATTAATAATCCATATAGAATGGAGCCCAATATATATTTATCGGTAATTGGAGTCATTACTGTATTATTTTTTATATTTATTGATATTGAAAAGAAAAAAAAGATATATCTAATATCTGTCACCTTATTTATGACTCTTAGTTTTTTCGTTGGTTCATTAAGTTTGATTTGGCATTTGTTCAATGTTCCTAATGGGGTATACCATAGATTTTCTAATTTTTATGTTTTTATATTGTTATTCTTATTGATGATGGTATTAATACATTTGGGTGATGTATTATCTAAACATGTAATTGTAGTTGGAACCATAAGTGTGATCGCATTTTTCTATACATTTTTTAGTATTGATAATTATGATTCCACCATAATATATATCACCACGATGTTTCTGATTTTTGTTTACATTTTATTGTTTGTTGTGTTCTGCAGAAAGGGAATATCATATGATAAGATGTTGCTTATAATTGCAGTGTTGGGAATGATGGAATTATCTTGTAATGCGTACTATTTAATTAATGAGCACTACAATACTATAATGTTTGTTGATGATAGCTCTAATGATTTATTTGGGATCAGTGCATTTGAAGATGCAGATCTTGATATTGGTGAAAGAATGTCATCATCAATGGGTTATGATAATGCAGGGTTGTTTACATCGAAAAGTACTATATCAGGCTTTGTATCTGCTATTAATGGAAATATGCATAATTTGATGGGAAGATTGGGAATGGGGAATACAGGAAATGTTGAATATACACTCAAAGGGGGCTCTCCTTTGATTAACCTGATATTCAATGTCAGGTTTCTTGTTGCAAACACTAAAGTTGATACGAGTGATGCAGACATAGTAAAGTCATATTATGGTAGTAATTTATTTGAAGTTAGACGTCTTGCAGGACTGGGGTATATGGTTAATAATGATATATTGGAATGGGATCCAAATGATAAAACGTGTTTTGAATGTCAGAATTCCTTTGCTTACTTGACCACGGGCGAAGCTGATAATATATTTACTGTAATTAATCCTGAAGTAAAGTGTAATGACATATTGAAAAAAGAGATAAAACGTGACGAGTCATATATTTCTAAAGAAGCTTATGTATATAATTTTGAAAGTTCTTATGGTAATGAAAATGATAGTATTCAGATAGAATTTGTTGCTGATGAAGATATGGATTTGTATGTTGATGCGAGATCGTCATTTGCGGGTAGGTTTTCAACATTTATAGATGGTGAAATTATTGGCAGAGATTCTGATGGGTATAATAGAAGTACTATACATGTGGGAACGGTAAAAAAAGGACAGAAAGTAACATTAGTAGCACTAATAAATGAAGATTATTATAAGGATACTTATACATCTGTATTTTTCCGCTTTGCAAAATTCAATGAGGATGCATATTCTAAAGTGTATGAAAAACTTAGCAAAAATGTATATGATATTGAGACTATGGAATCTGATTATATCAAGGGTTCTATCAAGGCAGAAGAAGATGGTATTATGATGACATCTGTTCAGTCTGATGTAGGATTTGATGTATATGTCGATGGTAATAAGACAAAATGTAAGACAATAGGAGGAGCATCGATAGGTGTACCTCTTACAAAGGGAGAGCATATTGTTGAATTCAAGTATGTTGGTGTTACGCCGGTATATGGAAAGATTATGTCGTTGTGTGGAATCATATTATACTTGATATTATGTGCTATTCATTTTATTAAACGGAATAATAAGAAGAATAGTATCATTGTAGCTAATGAAGCATAGAATAGGATGTTAAGAATGGAAGTATATTTTGATAATGCAGCGACAACAAAGATTATTCCTGAAGTCAGGGATATATTGTTAGAAACGATGGATAAAGATTATGGTAATCCTTCGTCAGTTCATATCAAAGGTGTTGATGCCGAAAACTATATTAAGGATGCCAGGAGAATTATCAGTAGAGAATTGAAATGTGATCTGAAGGAGATTACATTTACTTCCGGTGGTACTGAGGCTAATAATCTTGCGCTTATTGGTATTGTGGAAGCTAATAAGAGAGCGGGTAATCACATAATAACTACAAGGATTGAACACGCGTCGGTATATAATCCGTTATTATTCTTAGAAGAACAGGGATATCGTGTAAGCTTTTTATCGGTTGATTCTAGGGGAATGGTTTCGCTTGATGAACTTAGAGAAGAATTGTGTGATGATACAATACTGGTTTCGGTCATGGCTGTTAATAATGAAATCGGAACAATAGAGCCAATTGAAGAGGTGGGTAAGATAATCAAAGAGTATAATGAAACAAATAATAAAAAAGTATTGTATCATGTTGATGCGGTTCAAGCATTTGGAAAACAGAGAATCTATCCCAAAAGAATCGGGATTGATGCGCTGTCCATGAGCGGCCATAAGATACATGGTCCTAAAGGGAGTGGTGCTCTTTTTGTGGGCAACGATGTCAAGATAAAGCCTATATTATTTGGTGGCGGGCAGGAAAAGGGACTTCGTTCAGGTACGGAGAATACAGCTGCAATTGCCGGCATGGGCAAAGCAGTGGAAAAGATATATGAAAAGTTAGATGACAATATAACCATAATGAAAAATGTGAAAAAAACATTGGTTGATGGAGCAACAAGCATAGAAGGAGTCACGGATAATTCCGGAGATGCACCACATATTTCCAGCCTTAGTTTTGAAGGAGTAAGAAGCGAAGTTCTGCTTCATGCTTTAGAAGATAAAGGGATATATGTTTCTGCCGGCTCGGCTTGCTCTTCTAATCACCCTGCTATAAGTGGAGTACTCAAATCAATAGGTCTTGATGAAAAACTGCTTGACTCGACTTTAAGATTCAGTTTTAGTGAATATAACACGGTAGAAGAGGCTGAATATACGGTTAAAGTTCTGAAGGAACTACTCCCGACATTAAGAAGGTTTACTAGAAAATAAATTATAAAAATATCGAATACCGGACAAAGGATGGTAAAATATGGAATACAAGGCATTCATGATAAAATATGCGGAGATAGGAACAAAAGGTAAAAACAGATATGTTTTTGAAGATGTTCTATGTAACAGAATTAAAGAGCACGTTGATAAACTCGGTGATTTTGTTATAAGACGCGAGTATGGAAGAATATTTCTTGAAGCTGAAAGCAGTTTTGATTATGAAGATGTCATAACTGAGCTTCAGAAGGTGTTTGGAATAATTGGAATATGCCCGATTGTTGTGGAGGATAGTGTAGATTTTGATTCTATAAAGAATAAATCAATAGAATACATGGGGAAGCGTTATGGCAATAAAAACCTGACTTTTAAGGTATATACCAGACGTGCCGACAAGTCTTTTCCGATGCAGTCGATGGAGGTCAACAGTGAGATAGGACACTATTTACTGGAAGAATTCTCTGATTATAAGGTTGATGTGCATAATCCTGACGTTATGTTAACCATAGAACTGAGGGAGAAAGTGTACATTTATTCTGAGACTATCAAGGGTGCAGGTGGTCTTCCGGTCGGTACTAACGGTAAGGCTATGTTGCTATTGTCGGGCGGTATAGATTCGCCTGTTGCCGGTTATATGATCTCTAAGAGAGGCGTAGAGTTGGAAGCTATATATTTCAATGCTCCTCCATATACTTCTGAGCACGCAAAGCAGAAGGTAATCGATCTTGCCCGTATTGTATCGGAATATTCGGGTCCTATAAGATTGCATATAGTTAATTTTACGGATATACAGTTGGCAATCTACGAGAAATGTCCTCATGATGAACTTACAATTATTATGAGACGCTATATGATGAGAATTGCTGAGGATATAGCTAAAGCTAATAGTTGTCAGGCGCTTATAACGGGAGAGAGCATAGGCCAGGTGGCTTCACAGACTATGCAAAGTTTGTATTGCACTAACGAAGTATGTACATTGCCTGTATTTCGACCATGTATCGGAATGGATAAGCAGGATATAATTGATATATCAGAGAAGATAGATACGTATGAAACATCCATTTTGCCGTATGAGGATTGTTGCACTATATTTGTTGCAAAGCACCCTGTAACAAAACCTAATCTGGATATAATCAAAAGGTCAGAGACGAAACTTACAGATGTCATAGATGAACTTTATAAGACTGCGATTGATACAATAGAAGTGTGTGAAATAAAGCCTGAATAGAGGCTTGTATCAAAAATAGTAATAAAAGATACAGATAGAAGATATATAAAAAGAACTGTAATAGTTAAAACGATGCAGGTGGAAAATAACAATAAAAAGGATGTCGAGATATTCGACATCCTTCTGATGATAAGTATATACTTGGTTAGATGATATATGGCTCAAGAACCTTCATGATCTCTGCATCATCACCCTCTGAATGAATGTTGAGATCGATTGGCTGGGAAATATCAAGACTGAAGATTCCCATGATTGACTTTGCATCTATAACATATCTTCCATATACAAGATCGAATTCTGCATCAAACTTAGCGATATCGTTAACAAAGCTCTTAACCTTATCGATTGAATTCAATGAAATTTTAACTGATTTCATAATTGCATGTCCTCCTAAAATTATTATAATGTGCGTTAACACTATCTATATTTATGATAACTTTTTGTGAAGTAAAAGTCAATAACAAATGTATGTGAAGTGAATAGTAACAATCTTAGTCTTCTCCTTGAAGATAAGGTGTCGTTAAAACAGTGTTTTAACGATGGATGAGGTGTTGGATATGATTAAAGAATTAGAGAATTCCAATAAAATAAATACCAATAAAGTCAACCCGGAGTCAGGTCGCAGAATGTATACAGCGGCGGTTATCAATCTGGGATGTAAAGTCAACAGATACGAGGCTGATTCAATGCGTAAGATAATGGCTGATTCAGGAATAGAATTGGTTGAACCGGAAGATATTGCTGATTTCTATATAGTTAATACATGCTCGGTAACTAATATAGCTGAGAGAAAATCAAGACAGATGCTAAGACGGGCAAAGAGAAGAAATCCGGAGGCGATTGTAATTGCGGCAGGATGTTATGTGAATGCAGCCCATGATGAATTGCTGGCACTTGATTTTGTTGATGCGGTTATCGGCAATGACCGTAAATGCAATATTATGGAAGTCTTGGGAAAATATATGACTCGTGATACAATGACGGATGCTACAGCTAATACTCAAGACAATGAAAGTAATGCAAATGAGGATTTAGTTAATAGACATCCGTTTGTTTATAATAGCGAAAATATCGATCATAAGCCTGATATATATGTTAAGATAGATAAATCAGCAGATTTTGAGGAAATGGGAGAACTTACATCCTCATATCTGGATCATCAGCGGGCATATATAAAGGTGCAGGATGGTTGTAATCAATTTTGCTCTTATTGTATAATACCATATACAAGAGGGCGGATCAGAAGCAGATCTCCGGAAAAAGTGGTAGCTGAAATATCAGGATTAGCACGCTCCGGAGTTAAGGAATTCGTTCTAACAGGCATTCATATTTCTTCGTATGGTCGCGATTTCTCTGTTATTGAAAATAATATCAATTATAATAACGTTAGAGATTTGGGAGATCTGATATGTTGTGTGGCGAAGATTCCTGAAGTTAAGAGAATACGTCTTGGTTCTCTGGAACCCAGAATAATTACAAAGGAGTTTCTTGATAAGATATCGACAATAGACAAGTTGTGTCCTCATTTTCACCTGTCACTTCAAAGTGCATGTAATGAAACTCTTAAGAGAATGAACAGAAAGTATACTATTGAGGAATACACGGAAAGCTGCAGGATGATTCGGGAGTATTTTGACAGGCCCGCAATTACAACAGATGTAATAGTTGGCTTTCCCGGTGAGACGGAGGAAGAATTCGGTATTACCCTTGACAACCTGAAAAGACTTAACCTGTATGAGATACACGTATTCAAATATTCAGTAAGACGAGGGACTGTGGCAGAGAAAATGCCTGACCAAGTGCCTGAGAACATCAAAAATGAGAGAAGTGATATTCTTCTTGAGCTTACAGCAGGGCAGAAGAAGGATTATGAGACTTCGCTTAAGGGAATTACAGATGAGGTGCTTGTTGAGGAAATGATTAATGCTGACAATGATAAATGTAAAATGTTCACAGGATATACAAAAAGATATGTTAAGGTACAGGTAGAAAATGACAATGAGATTGTGGGTGAAATAATACCCTATACATTTTGACTTGCAACTTTTGGAAAAGTATATTATCATATAGTTATCGAAATGGGGACGTGATAGAATGAACGAAGGTAATAATTACAACACACAATTTATCGAAGTAGTGAAAGATAACGATCTTCCGGTTACAGAGATTCTTGCAGATGTATATGTGGCGTTGTCTGAAAAAGGCTATAATCCTGTAAGCCAGATAGTGGGATATATAATGAGTGGTGATCCTACATATATCACAAGCTATAAGAATGCAAGAAGTCTTATTATGAAAGCGGAACGTGATGAGATTATTGAAGTCCTGTTAGAAAATTATATTGATACAAGACTGAGATAACAGGAGACATTAAGATGCGGATTATGGGACTTGATTATGGTTCTAAGACGGTTGGTGTTGCAATCAGTGATGAACTAATGATAACAGCACAGCCGGTTATGACCATTGAGAGAAAGTCAGAGAATAAGTTACGAAAGACCTTAGCTAAGATTGAAGAACTGATCGATGAGTATAAGGTTTCTTTTGTTGTGCTTGGATATCCTAAGAATATGGATAACTCTGAAGGTGAAAGGGTTGCGGCAACTAAAGAATTTGCAGAGCACTTAGAAAGAAGGACCGGACTTGAAGTTATATTACAGGATGAGAGATTGACAACTATTGAGTCTGAGCGGATACTTGTGGAGGCAGGTGTGCGACGGGAACACAGAAAGGATTATGTGGACAAGATGGCGGCTGCTGTGATTTTGCAAAGCTATCTGGATTCACAACATAATTGATGAAAGGAATTGAATTTATGGATGAAGAATTAGATACTATAATCATTAACTTTGAAGATGGAGAAGAAGGAGAATTTTACGTTTTAGAAGAGACGGAATTAATGGGAATTAATTACTATCTTGTTGTTCCTACTGAGGAATTTGATGAGAATGACGAGATTGAATGTTTGATACTCAAAGAGAATATGAACGAATCTGATGAGGAGTATGGAATGTATTCTTTTGTGGAAGATGAAAAAGAATTGGAGAGTTTATCAAAGATATTTGATGAGCTTTTGGAAGATAATGATATGGAGGTAGAATTTTGAAAATGAATATGAAAAGGGGAGAGTCAGAAGGACGTTTCTTTGACAAGAAGAACCAGAAGAAGACTCCCGGCGTGAAGATCATTCCTCTTGGAGGACTTGATCAAATCGGCATGAACATTACAGCTATTGAGTATGAAGATACTATAGTTGTAATTGATTGCGGTTTGGCATTTCCTGAAGAGGATATGTTGGGTATTGATCTTGTTATACCCGATGTTACTTACTTGAAGGATAATGCAGATAAAGTTAAGGGTTTGGTTGTCACTCACGGACATGAGGATCATATAGGTGCCATTCCTTATATTGAGAAAGAACTCAATATGCCGATTTATGCAACAAAACTTACGGTGGGATTGATTGACAACAAACTAAGAGAACACAATCTGCTTAATAATGTTAAGAGAAAAGTTGTTTCTTATGGTCAGACTATTAACCTTGGTTGTTTCAGAATTGAATTTATAAGATCTAATCATTCGATTGCCGATTCTGCGGGACTTGCCATATATACTCCTGCGGGAACACTTGTACACACGGGTGATTTCAAGGTTGATTTCACACCTGTATTTGGTGAGACTATAGATCTTCAAAGATATGCTGAATTGGGTAAGAAGGGTGTACTGGCTTTGATGGCTGATTCCACCAACGTGGAAAGACCCGGCTTTACACCTAGTGAGAAGAAGGTCGGAAGAACATTTGATATACTATTTGCAGAGCATAAAAGTAATCGTTTGATAATAGCGACATTTGCTTCTAATGTGGACAGAGTGCAGCAGATAATTAACAGTGCGCATAAGTACGGAAGAAAAGTCGTTATTGAAGGACGCAGTATGGTCAATGTTATCAATACTGCATCTGAACTTGGATTTATACAGATTCCGGATAATACACTTATTGATATAGAGATGATAAGAAATTATCCTGATGATCAGATAGTGTTGATCACAACAGGAAGTCAGGGCGAGAATATGGCCGCACTCTCAAGGATTGCCGCTAATATTCATAACAGAGTTAGTATTAAACCGGGAGATACTGTTATACTTAGTTCAAGTCCGATACCGGGTAATGAGAAAGCTATTAATAAGGTAATCAACGAGTTGGAAATGAAGGGCGCAGAGGTAATCTTTCAGGATACTCATGTATCAGGTCATGCCTGTCAGGAGGAGCTTAAGCTTATCTATGCCTTGACAAAGCCTAAGTTTGCAATTCCTGTACATGGTGAATTCAGACATCTTAAGCGTCACGCGGAACTTGCCAGAGAGATGGGGGTTGAGAAGGACCACGTTGTTATCATGAGTAATGGTAATGTTTTGGAACTCTCAGAGGAAAGTGCTAAGATAGTAGGAAATGTTACGGCACAGGGGATATTGGTAGATGGACTTGGCGTAGGAGATGTTGGTAATATTGTGCTGAGAGACAGGCAGCATTTATCCCAGAACGGATTGATAATTGTTGTTGTTACGCTCGAGAAGAACAGTAATATGCTTGTGGCAGGACCGGATATAGTATCCCGCGGTTTTGTTTATGTCAGAGAATCAGAAAATCTTATGGAAGAATGTCATGATGTGGCATTTGATGCACTTAATGAGTGCCTTAACAGAAATATTACAGACTGGGGTAAGATTAAGACGGCTATCAAGGATAATCTGGGCGAATTCTTATGGAAGAGAACCAAGAGAAATCCTATGATATTGCCGATAATTACGGAAGTGTAGTAATTTGATTTTTGCAATGAAAGTATAACGAATGTCCGAAAGATACTATCTTATATAGATTGATATTTAGATTAGGGTTCGAGGGATTTATCGTTAAGTGAAGGAGGCGGATAGCGTGATAGAACATGCCAGACAATTAAATCAGGCGATTAAAGACAGTGAAGAATACAGAAATTATCAGGATGCGCTAACTGCTGTCAAAAACAGTCCGGAATTGTATCAGACTATGAATTCCTTTAGACGACGTAATTATGAATTGCAAAGCTATGATGATGGTATTAACAGATATCAGGAGATACACAGTCTTGGTCTTGAATATGAAAATGTTTTAAGACAACCTGTCGTGAACAGATTTCTTGTTGCCGAACAGATGTTGTCGCGGAAAATGGCTGAGATGTATGAGGAGATTACCAAAGATATCGAGCTCGATTACGATTATATGATGTAAGTGTCAAAAGTGAAAGGAATACAAAATGACAAGTGGAGAAAGTAAATTCAAGATAATAATAGAATTCGTGTTCAGAACTATGATTAATATGCTTTTTGTACTTGGAATTTTTCAGGGATTTCTATATTCTTATCATTTTTCCTACAAACTATTTGCTGATGTTCCATATAAACCGGCAACTACGGAGATGATGAATATTACAATAGAGCCGGGAAGCAATGCTATGGATGTTGCAAAATTACTTGATGATCTTCAAGTTGTTGATGGAGAATATCTTGTACTTGCGAGAATGTATCTGGGTAAATATAATTCCAAGATTCAAGCAGGAACTTACGAATTGGGCCCATCTATGACTCCTGACGAGATATGCAGGTGTATATGTGGTATAAAAAGCGAGGAGACATGAATATATAGAGTACAGAGGAGACATGAATATGTTAACGAATGCGAAGCATGAGTGTTACATATTCAGTCATCCGAACGTGGGGAATGAGTATATATATTAGAACAGAGGAGCCGTCATGATTACAGATGAGAGGATTACATCATATATTAATTCGTTAAATTGTGAGAAGCTGGGTGTTTTAGGAGATATAGAGCGAGAGGCGCTTGAAGATGAGGTTCCGATAGTCAGGATGGAAACCAGAAGCTTTATAAGGACTTTGTTAAGCATCAAAAAACCCATGAAGGTTCTTGAAGTTGGTACTGCGGTGGGATTTTCTGCTATATATATGAGTATGTTCATTCCTGAGGGCGGACATATTACTACAATAGAGAATTGGGCTCCGAGAGTTGTTAAAGCAAGGGCTAATTTCGAGAGAACCGATACGGGAGATAAGATAACTCTTATTGAAGGAGATGCGACAGAGGTTTTGCATGACCTGAATGAGAAGTTTGATCTTATTTTTATGGATGCTGCCAAGGGACAGTATATCAATTTTCTTCCGGATGTAATAAGACTTATGGAAGATGATGGAGTACTGATATCTGATAATGTCCTTCAGGACGGTGAAGTGCTGGATTCTAAGTTTGTGGTAGAACGCAGGAACAGGACTATACATGCAAGGATGAGAGAATACCTTTATGAACTTACACATAATGAGCTGTTAGATACTTCGGTTATATCTATAGGTGATGGAGTCGCTTTGTCGGTAAAATTGTGAATATCTTTAGGTATAGTGAGAATTATAATAAAAGAAATCAATAAATAGAGAATTGACGATACAAGAATAATTATAAGGATAATTACAAGGGATTGAACATGAGTGATAAAGATAATAGAAAGACAGAATTATTGATTCCGGCAGGGAGTCTGGAAGTTCTCAAGGTGGCAGTGAATTATGGAGCAGATGCCGTATATATAGGTGGGGAGAGGTTCGGTTTACGGGCTAAGGCACATAATTTCTCTCTGGAAGATATGACAAGTGCGGTAAAGTATTGTCATGACCGTGGAGTGAAATTATATGTGACGGCTAATATATTTGCGCACAATGAGGATCTTGAGGGAATAAGACAATATTTTGAAGAACTCAAACCGGTAGGAATAGATGCTCTTATTATATCCGATCCTGCCGTGTTCATGATGGCAAAAGAAATCTTACCGGATGTGGAAAGACATATAAGTACACAGGCTAATAATACCAATTACGGTATATATAATTTTTGGCATGATATGGGTGCATCGAGAGTTGTGTCTGCAAGGGAGTTGTCTCTCAAAGAAATCAGAGAGATAAGAGACCATATTCCTGAGGATATGGAGATAGAAAGCTTTGTTCACGGAGCTATGTGCATATCCTATTCCGGTAGATGCCTGTTATCGCATTTCCTGACCGGGAGAGACGCTAATCAGGGGGCATGTACACACCCGTGCAGGTGGAAATACAGTGTTGTGGAAGAACAACGCCCGGGTGAATATTTTCCGGTGGATGAGGATGACCGCGGTACATATATCTTCAATTCCAAGGATCTCAATATGGTGGAGCACATACCGGAACTTATGGAGTCGGGAATTGACAGTTTCAAGATAGAAGGCAGGATGAAGACGGCTCTTTATGTGGCAACAGTAACAAGAACTTACAGAAAAGCCATTGATGATTATAATAAGGGCATAGATGTGTACAGGAATAATCTTGATTATTATAGGGAAGAGATTGGGAAATGCACCTACCGTCAGTTTACTACCGGATTTTATTTTGGTAAAACTGATGAGAACTCGCAGGTGTATGATAACAATGAATATGTCAAAGAATATACTTATATAGGAACTGTGGAGAAGGTTGATGATAAGGGCAGACTCTGCTTCATGCAGAGGAACAAATTCAGTGTTGGAGAAGTTATTGAGGCGATGCTCTTTGATGGAAGTAACAAAAAATTAAAAGTAAAAGAGATAATAGGCAGTGAAGGAAAATGCGTTGAGAGTGCACCTCACCCAAAGGAACCGCTTATCGTCGATGTGGGAGAAATGCTTCCTGTTGGAACGGTATTAAGGAGAGGTACTGTCCATTGAGGTTTTGAGTTTGGAAAGAGCCTTCTTTTCAATGCGCGACACATAAGAACGTGAGATGTTAAGTTTCTTTGCAATCTCGCGTTGGGTGAGAGGTTTTTGACCGAAAAGACCATAACGCAGTGTCAACACCTCAGTTTCTCTGTCGGTGAGAGTGTTCTTCATTGAATGATGGAGATGTTTGATGTCGTCTTCCAAAGATATGTTTTCAGTCATATCTGTGTTGTTACTTTCGACTATATCAAGAAGATTGATTTCATTGCCTTCTTTGTCAGTACCGATAGGCTCGTATAATGAGAATTCCCTGGAACATTTTCTCTCCTGACGAAGCATCATTAGAAGCTCATTCTCTATGCAGCGGGAGGCGTATGTGGCGAGACGGTTTCCTTTTTCAATATCGTAAGTATTGATAGCTTTGATGAGTCCGATGGTTCCAATGGATATCAGATCGTCGGTATCTCTCTCAAAGTTGTTATATTTTTTGACGATATGGGCTACAAGTCTGAGATTATATTCAACAAGAATATTCCTTGCCCTCAGGTCGCCATTTTTACTCTGTGTTAGATAGTATAATTCTGCTTCTTTTGATAGAGGCTTTTTGAAAGTCTGCACGTCGGTCACCTGAAAGGGCTTTTCAATATTTTATGAAGGAAATTAACAAAAAGTGCTTTTCCATAAATTGTTTAAGCATTTTTTTGAATTTATATAAAAAAATCTTGTGGAATTTGTGATTATTTGATAAACTAAGAATAATCATATATTGTTTTACGGCATATATATATCAAAGGAGGAGTTGTAATGTATTCTAAGAGAGGGAAGACGTTGAAAAAACGTATATTATCGGCAGCCTTATCGTTAGCGTTAGTGGTGCCGATGTTTTCATGTGTAGTGTCGAATGATATGACAACTGTTAATGCTGCAAAGATTTCTAATCCGAGAGTTGCTGGCGGAGTAACCACATGGGATACTGTGTATTTTGGAAGGTATGCGCAGACCGATTCCAAAGGAATTAAACAGGATGCTATCAAATGGAGAGTCTTACAGGTTAATGGTAATGATGCTTTTCTTGTGGCTGACGGCAATCTTGACACTCAAAGATTCAATAAGAATCTGGATCAGTATGAATGGAGTCAGAGTATAGTGCGAAGCTGGCTTAACGGATATAATAGTACATACAATGCTTATAAAGCGAATTATACTTCATCCAACTTTATTAACAAAGCTTTTACGGCAACTGAACAGGCTGCTATATATGAGACTAATGTACCTGAATCACCTAATCCTGACAGACCTGCCAAGGCAGCGGCTGCAACTAAAGACAAAGTATTCCTGTTGTCGTATCAGGATGTGACGAATACAGCTTACGGTTTTTCTTCTGCTGATAGCGCAAATGCCACCAGAGAAAGTCTTAATACTGCATTTGTAGAGGCTGGTGGAACTGCATTATCGACGAATACCAACAAAGCCGGTGAAAAGGGAGGCTGGTGGTTAAGGACACCCGGATATTACACAAACAATGCCCTGTATATTTGGGAGAGTGGTAATATACCCGATCACAAGGGTATGCAGGTTAATCGATATGACCTCGCTGTTCGTCCGGCTATCCATCTTGATATATCCAAGACTGATGTTTGGTCTTTTGCAGGTACGGTAAGTTCTGATGGCAAAGTTACTACAGGTGATAATCCGCCTTCTGTTGATACTACGGAACAGGTGATTCCATCACAGAATGAAGATACAACATATGTTCAGAAGGAAGAAGCAACCGGTGAGAAGACTGTAGAATATCGTTCGGAGGGAACTACAGAAGAGAATCCTGTTATTCCGGATACCGTTACCTCTTCCGGCAGAGCGTATAGAGTCACATCAATTGCTGCCAAAGCATTCAAGAACAATAAGAAGATTAAGACAATTACTATAGGCAGTAATATAGAGACAATTGGAGCTGAGGCATTTTCCGGGTGCACGAACCTTCAGACAGTTATATTCAAAGGCAGCAATACCAGAATAATTGGAGCCAAGGCGTTCTATAAGTGTACTAAAATCAAGAAGATAGTGATTCCTTCGGGGGTTGAAAAGATTGGTAAACAGGCCTTCTTTGGATGTAAGAAGCTTAAGTCGATAACGATTAAGACTACCAAACTTACCAATAAGAAAGTTGGAGCTAAGGCATTTAAGGGTACTCACAAGAAGGCGACTTTCAAGGTGCCTAAGAAGAAGCTTGCGACTTATAAGAAACTTCTTAAGTCCAAAGGTGTTGGATCCAAGGCTAAGATAAAAAAATGATATAATGAGTTGTGCGATTAAGAACAGATATATTAATAATTACAACGAATATGAGAGGATTAGAATATGCGTATAGGAGTAGGTAGAAAGAAAATCAGAATGGGTGATCTCCTCGTTGCGGCGGGAGCAATCACGGAGGATGAGTTACAGCAGGCGTTGGCATTGCAGAAGGAGAAGGGAACAAGACTTGGACGTACTCTTCTTGAAAGTGGTCTTATAAGTCAGGAACTTTTAATTGCAACACTTACCCAGCAGTTGGGCGTAGAATTCATAGATCTTAAGGGTGTTAAGTTAGAAGATGATACACTTGCATTAATCCCGGAGGACATTATACTTAAGTATAAGGTGCTTCCTATAGGATATGATGAGAATAATCCAAACCTTCTTAAGGTGGCTATGTCGGATCCTATGGATATTATAGCGATTGACGACTTGTCAATTATAACAGGTTCACAGATAGAAGCCATGCTTGCAATGGAAGAGGATCTTGATGATGCTATTGCTAAGTTCTATGGTAATCATCAGGCTATGGAGGCCGCTGAAGCGTATCGTAAAGAGCGTGAGCAGGATATGCTTTCACAGGCGGAGGAGGATGAATACAATGCGGATATTGAGAATTCTCCTATCGTTTTGCTCGTTAAACAGATTCTTGAAGGCGGAGTGAGACAAAGAGCTTCCGATATACATATTGAACCGTTAGAGACGTCGGTTCGTGTAAGATATCGTATTGACGGTGTACTTAAACAGGTCATGTCATATGATTATTCATTGCTTTCCGGTATATGTGCACGACTTAAGATTATGGGCGGTATGGATATATCTGAGAAACGTAAACCTCAGGATGGACGTATATCTATCATGGTAGATAGAAAAGAGTTTGATATCCGTGTATCTATGCTTCCTACAGTGTATGGAGAGAAGACGGTTATGCGTCTTACTTCTAAGGACGGACTTACGAGACCTAAATCAGGACTTGGTCTTTCACCTTCAGAAGAGAAAGTGTTCGATGGAATTCTTTCTAACCCCCATGGAATCATCCTTGTAACGGGACCTACAGGTTCAGGTAAATCAACAACTCTTTATACGGCGCTTAGTGAGCTTAATACAGAGGAAGTTAATATCATAACTGTTGAGGATCCGGTGGAGGCTAATATCGATGGAATCAATCAGTGTCAGGTTAATGAGAAGGCGGATATGACATTTGCGGCAGCTCTTAGATCTATTCTTCGTCAGGACCCGGATATAATAATGATCGGAGAGATTCGTGATGGCGAGACTGCGGATATTGCGGTTAAAGCCGCTATCACAGGTCACTTGGTTGTATCTACACTGCATACTAACTCTGCTGCGTCTACAGTTACCCGTCTTATTGATATGGGAATTGAGCCGTATACAGCCGGTGATGCCTTGGTGGGTGTTATCGCACAGCGTCTTGTAAGACGTCTTTGTACATGTAAGCAACCAAGATATGCAGAACCTAATGAGAAGAGACTTCTTGGGATTCCGGAAGATCAGGAGGATGTTATCGTATATGAGCCAAATGGCTGTAATCTTTGCAATGATACAGGATTTGCAGGTCGAATCGGTGTATATGAGATGATGACTGTTACCAGAAGTCTTCAACAGGTTATTGCCAAGAATGCTCCTGCTAACGAGATTGAGAAACAGGCTCTCAAAGAAGGCATGTCAACACTTAAGATAAGTTGTTCAAGACATGTGCTTAATGGAGTGACATCTCTTTCGGAAATGAGAAAAATCGTATACGAAGCGGGAGATGAGTATTGATTTTTCACACGGCATAATCTTAATGTTATATGTGATGACATATATACTGCGGAAGATATTATATATAATGAAACTATAAATTGAAAGGGGTTTAACAGATGATTGACATCAAAGAGTTATTGGCATTTTCAGTGGAGCAGAAAGCTTCCGACGTACATATTGCGGTAGGTATACCGCCCAAACTTAGAATACATGGTAAGCTTATTGAGGTTGAATGCCCGCCTCTTGAACCTGCGGATGCGGCAGAGATGATCGGGGCGACGATGCATGAGCGTCACAAACAGATACTTAAAGAAAGAGGAGAGGTCGATTTCTCCTTCGACTCAGATGAGACGGGACGTTTCCGTGTTAATGTATTCATGGACAGAGGTAATATGGCAGCGGCTTACCGTCGTGTTGAGACTGTGATACCAAGACCAGATCAGTTGGGAATCCCTACTGAAGTTGTTGAGTTATACAAGAGAAAAAGAGGACTGGTGCTTGTAACGGGACCTACGGGTTCGGGAAAGTCTACAACTCTTGCTTCTATTATTAATAAAGCTAATGAGAATCTTACGGATCATATCATTACTTTGGAGGATCCTATAGAGTATGTGCATCATCATAAGAAATCGGTTGTTAACCAGCGTGAGGTTGGTATGGATACATTAAGCTACGGTAATGCGTTAAGAGCTGCTCTTCGTGAGGATCCGGATATCATACTTCTTGGAGAGATGCGTGACTTGGAGACTATTTCTACAGCCATTACCGCTGCCGAGACAGGACACTTGGTGTTCTCTACGTTGCATACAATTGGAGCGGCCAATACAATCGATCGTATCATCGATGTTTTCCCGACTCATCAGCAGCAACAGACCCGTATTCAGTTAGCGATGATTTTGGAAGGTGTTATCTCGCAGGCACTTGTACCTTGCGAGGATGACAGAGGACGAGTTGCAGCTTTTGAGGTAATGCTAGGAAGTCCTGCGATACGAAGTCTTATCCGTGAAGCAAAGACACATCAGATTCAGTCGACAATCCAGACCAGCAGGCAGATGGGAATGATCACGTTAGATGATTATTTGTATGATTTGTACAGAGAAGGTTCGATAAGTCGTGAGAATGCACTAATATATGCTCAGGATCAGGTAGCCATGAAGAAGAAAATGTAATGACTTTTTGACATATTTTATAAAAATATCTTTTTTTACAAAAAAAATATTGCAATTATGACGGATATGGAGTATTATCATATTTAAGCAATAATTTGTTAATGAAATGTTCATAATTTCCGGTGATATATTGTCTTGGGAGGATTATATATCATTACTATTTCGGATTTTGTGATAATAGAGAATGGTGGAGGAGTAAGGATGGCACAGTACAATTATAAGGCAACAGATGCGTCCGGTAAGAATAAGAAAGGGACGATAGATGCTGCCGACCGTGACAAGGCGATTGAAAGATTGAAGACGGAAGGTCTTACCGTTACAGACATCAGAGATGCCGGTGAGGGTGGAAGTTTTAATTTTTCGTTGAAGAAGAAAGTTAAGAGTCGTGATCTTTCTGTTCTGTGTAAGCAGATGGTAAGTATTCTTAATGCAGGTGTTACAGTAATTACTGCACTTGAGATGTTATCTGAACAGTTGGATAACAAGACTTTGAAGGCGGCGCTTATAGAGGCTAAGGTGTATGTTGAGAAAGGCGGTACTTTAGCTGATGGTTTCAGGCTTAATCCTGATGTTTTTCCGCCGATTATGATTAATATGACGGCTGCAGGTGAGTCTTCCGGTAGTTTGGAGACATCGTTTGACAGGCTGTCGACTCATTTTGAGAAAGATGATGCTTTGAAGGGCAAGATTAAGGGGGCTCTTACGTACCCGATTATGGTTATGATAGTAGCGGTGTTGGTTATTATAGTTGTTATGGTTGCGGTTATCCCTAACTTTGTTGATATGTTTGCGGAGATGGGGACTCAATTGCCGTTCGCAACGAGATTGATGATGGCGGGAAGTGATTTTGTCCTACATAAGTGGCCGCTTCTTATTATTATAGTTGCAGCTGTGGTTGTTGGCTTTAAATTTTTTAAGGCTACGCCATTTGGAGAGTTGTTATTTGCAAAGATTGCTATTAATGCTCCGATATTCAAAGATCTTGTTATAAAGTCCAATTCGGCATCCTTTGCAAGAACTCTTGCAACGTTGATGTCTGCTGGTATCCCTATGCTGGATGCGATTGAGCAGGTTGCCAAGATGATGGGCAACAAGATATTCCGAGACGGTCTTATGGATGCCAAGGTTCAGGTTGCTAAAGGTCTTCCTCTTTCAAAACCTCTCAAGGATATGGAAGTGCTTCCTACCATGCTTGTACAGATGGTTAAGATCGGAGAGGAGACAGGTAATATTGAAGATATGATGCAGAAGGTGGCTGACCTCTACGATCGAGAGGTTGACCTTGCGACAGAATCCCTTACTCAGGCTATGGAACCTCTTACCATGGTGGTTCTTGCTGGTATAGTAGGTCTTATTGTTGCAGCTGTATACGGACCGATTCTTAGTATGTACAAGGGAATCGATTCTATGTAACGTGATTAGATCCGCTGCGACCAACGGCGGTTTTAATAAAAAATATTATAAAAAGGAGAGATGATTATGAAAAAAACTAACAAAGGTTTCTCATTGGTCGAACTTATTATCGTTATTGCCATCATGGCAATCTTAGCAGGTGCTCTTGCTCCGGCTCTTATCAAGTACATCAACAAGTCAAGAGGTTCAGCTGCTATCTCTAATGCACAGCAGATTGCATCTGCAATCCAGACGGCACTTTCTAACGAGAGTATTTATGATTCAGTTTCAAATGATGTAGCGTTGTGTAAGTATAGTGGTACTTGGGAAGCTGCTATTAAGAATGAGGTTACAAAGACACTTGGTTCTAAAAGTACTCATAAGGCAAAAAAAGACTTCCATGGATCTTCGGTTAATGGCGAGTATTATGTAGCAATTGGTCTTGCGGATAATAAAGTGGAGGTTTATGCCGGTGGTTCTGATGCTGGTCACATGGTATATCCTACAATTGGACCAAACTGGGTTGACTAATTCTAATTTTAAGTATGAGGGTAAGGTACATTCTGTCGTAAGGCGGAATGTACCTATGTCATGCTTTGTGGGGTTGATGTATGAGAGCGTTGATATGGATAATGCTAGTTGTAATCACGGGGCTTGTAGGTATATCTTGTGTAGGGTTGTATCCGTATGTAAAGGCGATGGATAATGATGGCTCATGTGATGGATGTGAATATTATTCATCGTGCATAGCCAGGAAACCTTTATTTAAAGACAATAATTATGTATCTTCCTTTATGTTATATACATATTATAAGGTTCATTTGTTCTGTCGCTATATAATGATAGCTCCATTGCATCATCGTATAATTTATTTTCTTTTTAATACAATACTGGTAAGTATTCTCTGTTGGTCAAGAGGACAAAATATTACCTGTATTGTTTTTAGTGTTTCTGCTTCTATGCTTCTAGCATTAAGTGTAGTTGACTGGAACACGGAATATATACCTGTAGAATATTCAGGTGTCATATTGATATGTGGACTAATTCGATTATTTGCAGATGTATCTAATTGGTGGCAATATGTAATTGGTCTTTTTGCGGTCAGCGGTTTTTTGTACATTGTGGATAGGATTGCGACTCCAATGATTAGGAAAAAATACGGAGATGACAATATTACACATGTTATAGGGGACGGTGACATCAAATTAATGGCAGCAACTGGCTTACTATTAGGCTGGAAACTTAATTTTGTTGCTTTGGGAATTGGATGCGTTATAGGGTCGATAATTCATGTGATTCTCATGCAGATTAAGAAAGGCGATAGACAATTTGCCTTTGGCCCGTATTTATCTTTGGGCGTTTATATAACAATGATATGCGGGGAACAGCTTGTGAGCTGGTACCTGAATATGATAGGGATCGATAATATTATGAGAATTTAATTATAGTGATCACCTATTAAAAAATAACTTCTGATTAGCGAGGGAGGCTACGACATGGCAAAAAGTAATAAAGTCTTAACAATAGACATAACTAATGAAAGTATTACGATCATTGAAGTTACACCTTCAATGAAAAAACAGACTAACGTACATAATGCGTTGATTTTTGAAACTCCTGAAGATTCTTATGAAGATGGTAATATTAAGAATCCGGAGAAGATTGCAGGAGCAATCAGAGAACAGCTCGAAGGGAACGGTATAACTAATAAAAATGCAATATTTGTTCTTACTTCGACAAAGATAGTGAACCGTGAAGTTTTGATTCCGGAAGTGAAGGAAAACAAGATAAAGGGAATAGTTTCGGCTAATGCATCTGAATATTTCCCTGTTAATATAGAAGATTATGTTGTTTCTCATTCAATCCTGGAACATGTGGTGAATGAGGATAAGACAAAACAAATTAAATTAATGGTAGTAGCTGCACCGTCATCAATGGTTAAAGGCTATTATGAATTAGGAAGTATGCTTGGACTTACTATACAATCCATTGATTATGTTGGTAATTCAATGCTCCAGCTTATCAAGACTCAAACGAGTGCTACTATGACTACCATGGTCATACAATTAGGTAGTGAGTCTACAATCCTTAACATTGTTAAGGGCGATGCTCTTCTGTTACAGAGAACAGTTCCGTATGGTACTAATGCGGCTGTTACTGAAGTTATGGACGAGAAGGGTGTTGACGCTACAACAGCTATGAGCTTGCTTCAGAATGAACGATTGATAACAGTTGATTTTGACGACAATGCAGCAACAGGTGCGTTCCGTTATCTTATCAACAATATTGGTCGTGTTATTGATTACTATGTAACAAAGAATCCGGATAAGCCTATCGATGATGTATATCTTACCGGTGATGGTGCGCTTATACGTGGTATTGATGGACTTTTCAAGATTCAGTTGAATATCCAGACTAAGATACTTGACAGCTTATATAATGTTAAATTCGACCCTAAGATTGACCTTAAGATATATAATCCTGTATATCTTGTATCTGCTATCGGTGCGGCATTTGCACCTATGGGCTTCAAGTTGACAGAAGTTAAGTCAGGGAAGAGCGGCGCTTCTGGTGGAAGTGCTGATACTGTCAAGTATTCGGCTATAGCCTGTGTTGTTTTGGCAGTAGTCGGTATCGGCTCGATTGTTGCTACGACGGTAATGAAGAACAACTCGATTGCCAAGAGAGATAATCTCAATGCTCAGATTCTTGCAATTCAGGACGTGGAACAGGTTATAACAGAGTATGAACAGAAGAAGGCGAAGTATGAAGATGCTAAGATAATGTATGATCAGACCAAGAGTCTTAATGAGAATGTCAGCATGTTTATTGATGCGTTAGAGGCTAATCAGCCTAAGGGCTTGACGGTTGAAAGCTTCTCTTCAAGTGAAAATGGTGTGCAGATAGCTGGTACTGCGGATTCATATGATGCCGTTGCAAAGCTTATCGTTCAGATGAAACAGGTTGAGTGTATTGATGAGGTCTTTGTGGATTCTATTGCTGAGGCAGGCGATGCAGAATCTGGAGAGGTAGAATATCAATTTAATTTTAGATGCATATTTGTTTCAATGGATGAGGAAGAACCGGTTGATGAGTTGGAAGAGACTTCTGATGAATTACAGGCTGAGTAACAGGAGGGAATAGAATATGAAGATGACTAATTCAACAAAGAGTGCATTGCTTATACTGCTTGGAATTATTATATGTGGTGCATCTATATTATATTTTGCAAAACCTAATTTTGATGAGAGACAGGCGATTGAAGCTGAATGTGTTAGTTTACAGACAAGGTTGGATGATCTTTTGAGAAAAGAAGCAGACAGACCTAAGTATGAGGCTGGTATTGTTGAATACGACCAGAAGTATCAGGATGTATTGGCTGCTTTTCCTGCAGATTTGAATCAGGAAATAACAATTATGTTTTTACAGGGAATCAAGGATAACAATGACTTTGATATCAAGAGTTTAGGTTTGGGAGAGAAAGAAGAATTCTATACATTAGGTACTGGTGGAGCTACTACTACGCTTGAAGGTGGTGAAGCTGCTCCTGCTGAAGGAGAGGCACCTGCAGATGCTGCGACAACAGAAGAGGCGGCACCAACTGAACCGGCTCCCACAGAGGGTGAAGCTGTTGCTGAAGCAGGTGATGATTCATTGATATGTTATAGAGCAAATTTCCCCATCTCTTATGAAGGATCTTACAAATCTTTGAAGGATGTTATCAAATATGTTGATACATACTCAGACAGAATGACAGTTGATCAGTTATCAATTGCTAAGACGGATGATGACGAATATACCGGTTCTATGAGCGTATATTGTTATTCGGTTGAGGGCAAGGAGAGACCTGAAAGAAGTATTGATCTTAATCAGGTTGATATTGGTGTCGATAATATATTTGGTGGTGCTGTAGGCACATCTGGTTCGGCTAATGAAAAACTTACCAAGTATGATGATAATGATGGATCTGCACTTGAGACAACATACGATTTCTATACTATGATCAATGCAGCGTCAAGTGATGTATCTGCCAAAGTTGTTGGACAGAATGGTGCAGGTAAAGATGCATCAGTTCTTTCAAACAGTGATAATGGTATTTCTACCATCAAGTATGAAATATATGAGACAGATGGAAAGAACTATTGTAAGTATACTTTAGATGATCAGAATTCGTATGAAGCAGAGATTACATCTGCTGAAGATGTGAAGATTCTTGTACAGTCATCTGAGCGTAAGAATACGGATGATCAGGTTAAGGTTAAGATTACAGTTGATAATAAGACTGCTCTTCCTGTTTATATTAAGGTTAGTGGAGATGATACTGTATCACCTAGGGTAAATATAACAAAGAATGGTTTGGTTAAAGTTTATCAATAAGAATGGAGTGATAGCCAATGATGCAAAAAAAGAATAGCGGTGTCACACTGGTAGAAGTACTTATAGCATTGGCAGTATTTCTGGTACTAATGGTTCCACTTGTTTCATCATTGGTGACCAGTACTAAAACAACAGATAGTGCCAAAACTGCGCAGGGGCGTAATGATTATGCTCAGGTCATAATGGAGAATATCAAGAATGCTCCGATAGAGGATCTTAAGGATGGTACTCTGGTACGTAATTACCTTGAAGGTAGTGAGAATGTATCTACTACTGAGGATGCTGATCACAAAGGTTTTACGATACTTGGTTCCACTTACATTGGGACACAACATGATAAGTATTCATATAAGATAAGAGTAGATGAGGTAAAAAAATCAGATACTTATGGTATTATGGAAGACATGGATCCTGATAAGGTTGCTATTGTACCGGTAACGTTTTCAAATTATGATGATGTTGCCTTGGATACAATAGTTGCGCAGAGTGTTACTGAAAAAGTCAGCGAAAGACTTAGTGCTTCCTTAGAAGATGCTAATAAGAGTAGAATCTTTAATACAGAAGAGGATGGTACTACTGTTACATATGTTGATCCGAGAAGTATCGATCCTGAGAAGACTTTAAAAACAAAAAAAGTGCTCAAAAGTGATACAAATACTACAAAAGATTTGAGACTTGAAAGTCTGTCTGTTGGTAGAAGGATTAATATTGAAGTCAGTAAACAGATTGATGGTTATTATGTAGAATATGAATTAAGTTATGTTAAGATTGATTCTACAAAAGAACCTAAAGATTATGAAGCATATGTGACCTATAAGCCTTATAGAAAGATATTCAAGAATAAACCTAATGTATATGTAATGTATAATGCGGGTGTGATGAATCTTGGAGAGACTGATGCGGCTAATCCGGATGACAGAGTATTAAAGGACTATATTACTAATGATTATTTCGTTTTTTCAGACGGAGTTGGTCTTGATAAAAACATTAATGCCTTTGTTATAAGGACAAATAATGATTATAGTAAGTTGGCTGGTATTTCGTCTGAATTGAAAGCTGAACTTACATCTGCTCTTTCGGATAAGATTGATACTAATAATGATGGTATTCCATTATACAGAAAAGCAGGATCTGCAAGTAGAAACGTTACGACATATATTTATGGCGATAATGCAAACAGCCATTTCAAGGTATACCATAATCTGTTTGATGGAGATACTTCGTTGGTTTCAGCGACAGATATTACGGTAGACGCTTTAAAAAATGCATATGAAGAGGTATGGTATATATACTCTGTTAAGATATGGATGCAGCAGGGAGAGATAGCTAATGTTGAAAGTATTGACAATACTGATACGAAACTGGTTACTCTTTCAGGAACGCGAGGAGGCGGTGAGTTTGAATAGAAAAAAATTGCAAAAAAGAAAATCTAATCAAGGTAACAGCTTTGTAATAGTTATTGCAACACTTTCATTTCTCGCAGTTCTTACGACAGCACTGCTTGTAGCTGTTGGTGTATGCTATCGTATGAAGGCTTATGATATCAACTCGAGAGATAACTTCTATTATCTTGAACAGGCTATGGATGAGATATACGAGGGTGTAGGTGCAATTACTATGAAGCATCTTAACGAGGCTTATAATGATGTTTTGGATGTGATTGTTGTCTACGATACACAAAAGAAAGCTTATGTTACTATGGATAATGATGATGCCAATAAGCTGCTTGACAGAACATTTATGGATAAGGTTAAAAGTGATGTGAATTTGAATTCAAATCGAGTTGCTACTATAGATAGTTGTATCACTAAGACTTTACCGGATGGAACAAGCAACGGTATCAGTTTGGATAGTGTGGGAAATGTAACCTATAGTACCGATGGGGCGTCAATGACTATAGAACAGATTGTTCTTAAGAGAAATGCTCAGTACAGTACGGTTAATACCTACAAGTCAGCTAATTCATCTGAGCTTTCTGCTCCGGCTGAATATGTACAGTCTATCACTACTGATCTTGTTATTAGCACTCCTAATTTCAATGTTGATTTTTCATCTGTGGATAATGATGATTTATATGATTATGTTATGATAAGTGATATGGGCATAGAATTTGAAGGCGTTAATACAAGATCGGTAATTAACGGTAATTTATATGCAGCCAACGATTTCTATAACAAAGAATATAATTACTATAAGTATAATGAAAGTTATGATGAAAATAATCCTGATTCAAAGAAATATGTATATGATGCGAATACTGATACCAATGTATCACAATATATTGATGGTGATAATGCACTTAAAAAATATGATGGCGTTACAGAAAAGAGTATGTATTCAGGTTTGTATGTGAGTCAATCGAAAGTATCGATTATTGGTGATAAAATAATTGTTCCAGG
>JAFUGT010000105.1 GCA_017469275.1 Lachnospiraceae bacterium | reverse complement strand
TGATCTGTTTACTCCTGCAGTCTCACATATTTCCTTAATGGTAATATACTCAAAGCCCTTACTATCAAGGAGTGTTATCAACGCATTATGCATCTTCTCTGCTGATTTAAAATATTTGCTCTCATTCTTATTCATATTTTTCTATAATAATCTCCACATCTCTGTTTCCGAGAAGTTTTGTCAGCTCCTCTTTCATCTTTGTATTCCTCAAATGGAATACCTTTATTTATCAGTTTTTCCTTTATCTCTTCTGATGTTAGTAAAGTTTTCTTCGTATATAACCTTCTAGTAGCTTTTGTTCTGCTACTATTCTATTTCTTGTAATATAGGCAGTGTATTTTAGAATACCACCTATTATTTATGGCAACTGGAATTCAAAGTTTTATTATTGTCGCGAGTTTTTTTCCACATAGAATTCCAAATATGCAGCAACAACAACTTAGCGCCACATATAATCCGCCATTCATATATTGTTTCTTTTCAAACAAATTAAAAGCTTCAAGGGAAAATGTAGAGAATGTGGTAAAACCTCCGCACACACCTGTTTTCCAGAAAAGAATGGTATAATCAGATACCCTTTCTCGATTACTGGTAATTCCAACAACGAATCCAATTAGTATGGCACCGAGGATATTTGTGATCATAGTTAATATCGGAAAATAAGTCTTAACAGGAATCAGACTTATTGCATATCGCGCTACTGCACCCAAGGCGCCACCAAGTGCTACAAATAGAAAATTCATATCAACCTCTCTATTATCATATATACTGAAATCTTAATAGCACCTGCTCAAAGATGAACCTCCTCTGTAGTCATCACCAAACTCTTCCTCTTTCCATGTTAAATTCCATATGCCCGGTATCATATCCGCAGTCAATGGGAACTGTCTTGTTCTCAATACTATTATCTGACTGGACCGGATAAGTAAAGTAAAGTCTGTCACCTTCCCACTTAAACTCCGGCTTATCTTCTGCCTTTGCTGTATAAGCCCAGGCCTCATATGCATAATTGACATTATCCTGTGTTCCGTCTATGGTATCATTAAGAATTATTCCATAGCAACCTGCTTCTTTACTGATGATACCCAGTGCCTTATATCTTCCTGTTGGATCCAGCGTCAGGGAAACAACAGCATCTGTTTCTCCCTTAAGGTCAATTGCAGTCCCCATTCCTGACCATCTAATCCGCATTCTCCAAGTATCCTGTCAATCAACGCATAATATTCATCGCCATCAATCGGATCCGCATATCTGAACCCTTCGCTAACGGAAGAAGGTGCAAGATAAATTGAGGTCGGTCCATCTGCACCACCTATTATCGTAGCGTTATCATCTTTCTTTTCCCCACATCCTGATGTGCTTACTGCAAGAGCTAACATCAGGGCGGTAACTACTGCCTTTTTCATATGCTTATTACTCCTCAATTAAACATTCTCTCATCCACAATACCACATTTTTTCATGAGATGAGTAAACACCTTATAAAATATATACTTTATCCCAAAAGTATGGCCTCCGGATCCGGGAATAGCCGCAAATCTGAGGGTCGTTCATTTGGGTACTGTTTTGAGGAGGGGAAAAGAGCTTTTGGAGGCTGATTTCTTATTTTCCGTTTTATCAATTATTTATCTATATTTCATTTATTTATTGGCCGTTATAATGATACTATATTGTTGTGAGAGTGGCGAAAAATAGGTCAATTGTAAAGGCAAGGAAGTATTATGATTTATTATGATGATCTACCATTATCCAAAGATATCTTAGCTGCTTTAAATGAATTGAAAATAGATTATGTCTTTCAGCCCATATTTTACCCAGATGGAAAGACTGTCTATGCGTGGGAAGCACTTATGAGGCCCCACGATATGGATGTAACTGAACTT
>JAFUGT010000104.1 GCA_017469275.1 Lachnospiraceae bacterium | reverse complement strand
AGATTGGTAACATATATCTTGGACGTGTGCAGAAAAAACTTAAGAATATTGATGCTGCATTTGTTTCATTGGATGGAGATAATGTGGGATATCTGCCCCTTGACGATAAGCCTGCGATAATACTTAATCGTAAGCTGCCTAAAGGTCTTCCTTCCATTGCGGAGAATGACCTTATTCTGGTGCAGGTTGAACAGGAACCTCAGAAAATGAAACAGGCGAGATTGACCGGTAATATTAATCTGTCGGGAAAATATTGTGTTGTAGATCTGGAATCAGGTAAAAATGGTATTTCCAAAAAAATTACTGATAATGCTTCAAGAGAAAAAATAACAAAACTGTTATACAGTTTTGTTGAGGGAATAACTGATTATCAAGATGATAGTGTTAATATGGAAAAGAATGAGTCTGTTTCATTGGAAGCTGATATTACAAAGAACCAAAGCAATACTCAATATGGTTATGTTCTACGTACTGCTTGTGAAAATGCTGATTATCAGGAGATTATAACAGAACTTAATTCTATAACTGCTCGGATGAATGAGCTTATTCATAGGGCTGCATATGAAAGAAATACAGGTCTATTGATTGGAGATGTTCCTGAATATATTTCTATTATCGAAAATTATGGCTTTGAAAGGATTGATGAGATTAAGACTGATATATCAGATGTGTATAAAGACTTAATTAATTATTTTGAAGACAATAATATTAATTATAATATTCCATATAATAATAGTTTAAGGAAATCCTTGAATAAAGATGATTTGAATGATAATACTTTGAATATTTCCATGTATGATGATAAGGAGTATCCGTATTATAAGTTACTTGGATTAGAAAGTGAAATTAGCAAATTACTTAACAAAAAAGTATGGTTGAAATCCGGTGGATTTCTCATTATTGAGCCGACAGAGGCTATGGTGGTAATTGATGTTAATACAGGTAAAGCAATCAACAAAAAGAATCGTGATACTCATGTGCTTAAGATAAATATTGAAGCGGCAGTGGAGGCTGCAAGACAGATACGACTAAGGAACCTGTCCGGAATAATTATGATTGATTTCATTAATATGTCTACGGAGGAGGATAAGAAAAAGGTTGTCAACTGTCTTAGACGTGAATTCGAAAAAGATAAGGTCTCTACACATTTTATTGAGATAACGAAACTTGATGTGTTTGAAATAACAAGAAAAAAACAGAGAAGACCAATATATGAGATATTACAATAATCTACATCCATAATAAATATATTTGTTGGGGGCGATATAATGTTTAAAAGAGCTATATGGATCATACTTGACAGCGTTGGCATAGGGGAAATGCCGGATGCAGAGAAATTTGGAGATGCAGGTGCTGATACGTTAGGGCATGTCAATGACTATCGGGGAAAACTTAATGTACCGAATCTTGAAAAATTAGGACTGTTTTCAATTGAAGGAACTGCAATATATGATGGGTTAATAACACCTATCGGAGCATACGGAAAAGCGGCTGAACTATCAAATGGCAAAGATACAACTACCGGTCATTGGGAGATGGTGGGAATTGAGACTAAGAAGGCATTTCCGACATATCCGGATGGTTTTCCTGAGGAGGTCATGAAGGAGTTTCTTGAAAAGACAGGTCTTGCCGGATATCTTGGAAACTGTGTTGCCAGCGGAACAACTATAATTAATGAATTGGGAGACCGGCATGTCAGTACCGGCTACCCTATCATTTATACTTCGGCAGACTCTGTTTTTCAGATTGCGGCACATGAAGATGTGATTCCTGTTCCGAGACTATATGAAATTTGTGAGATAGCAAGAGAGATGCTTAGAGGGGAACATGAGGTTGCAAGAGTAATTGCAAGACCATTTATCAAAGAAGATGGTAAATATGTCCGAACCTCAAACAGACACGACTATTCCATAAAACCTACAGAGGAAAATTTATTGAGTTATATGAATAGGGCAGGCTACAGGGTGACAGGTGTAGGTAAGATAGGTGATATTTTCTGCGGTGTGGGTATTGGGGACAGTGTTCATACCAAGAGTAATATTGATGGAATGGAAAAGACATTAGACTTTATGGATACCCAGCATGATGGACTGATATTTACTAACCTTGTGGAATTTGATTCAACATGGGGACACAGACGTGATGTTGAAGGATATGCCTCCGGATTGGAGGCCTTTGATCAGGAACTTGCCAAGGTGCTTGCAAAAATGAAGGAGGATGATCTGCTGATAATAAATGCCGACCATGGTTGTGATCCTACATTTAAGGGCACTGATCATACAAGAGAATATATTCCTGTGATTATGTATCATAAGAAAATGAATAAGGCAGTGGACCTTGGAACACTTGATACATTTGCGGATATTGGTGCAACACTTGCTGATAATTTCGGAGTGAAAAAGTTGAAAATAGGAAAGTCACTCAAAAATAAATTGATTCCGTAACAAAAATATATTTTTGGAGGAAAGCATGAACACATATGATTTAATAATGAAAAAGCGTAACGGAGAAATACTTGATAAAGAGGAAATAATATATCTTGTAGAAGGTTATACCAATGGTACAATACCGGATTATCAGATGTCTGCATTTCTTATGAGCGTATATTTTCAGGGGATGAATGCTGAAGAGACGACCAATCTTACTATGGCAATGGCGGACAGCGGTGACAGACTTGACCTTTCAGGAATCAACGGAAGAAAAGTAGACAAACATTCTACGGGTGGGGTTGGAGATAAGACAAGTCTTATAGTCGGACCGATACTTGCAAGCCTTGGTGTTCCGGTTGCCAAGATGAGTGGCCGAGGACTTGGACATACCGGCGGAACAATCGATAAACTTGAAGGTATTCCGGGATTTCAGACTTCAATATCTGAAGAAGCATTTATTAAACAGGTAAATGATGTTGGATTGGCTATAGTAGGTCAGACAGCCAATCTTGCACCTGCGGATAAGAAAATATATGCGCTAAGAGATGTTACAGCTACAGTAGATAATATTTCTCTGATTGCGGCAAGTATTATGAGTAAGAAATTAGCTGCCGGAGCAGATGGCATTGTTCTTGATGTAAAGACCGGTTCGGGTGCTTTTATGAAGACATTGAAAGACTCAAAGAAATTAGCAGAAGCCATGTGTGAGATAGGATATATGTCAGGAAGAGATATGACAGCGGTGATAACTGATATGAATGAACCTCTTGGTAACTGTGTAGGTAATGTATTAGAGGTTATAGAGGCTGTGGAATGTCTTAAAGGAAATGGAGAAAGCAGGTTGATGGAAGTATGCAGGGAACTTGCTGCAAATATGCTTGTTATAGCCGGTAAAGTCGATACGATTGATAGTGCATATCCATTGGTTTCGGATGCGATTGAAACCGGTAAGGCCTATGAAAAAATGAAAGAGTTTGTAACTGCACAAGGTGGAGATGCATCATATCTTGATGATATTACGAAGTTTCCCCAAACTGCATATGAGAGAGTTGTTACCGGTGGAGAATTGTTAGATCTGTGCGAGGAAACAAAAGGATTGGATACCGGATATCTTGTATCCTGTGATAATGAAGAAATTGGAATGGCATCCTTGCTTTTAGGTGGAGGAAGAAGAACAAAGGATGAAGTTATAGACCTTTCTGTCGGAATAAGACTTAATAAGCATTTGGGGGACAGTATAAGTAGAGATGAAGAGATGGCTACACTTTATGCTAATGATGAGGACAGGTTAAAAGAAGCACTTGATAGATTTTTGAAAGCATACAAGGTGTCTACATCTGCCATAGATAAAAAAAGTGTTATTTATGATACGATTACAAGAATGAAATGATTATATACAATTAAATGTGATATTCGTATAATAATTAATTATATTAGTAATTGATTCATATACATGAATATTAATCTTCATTTCGTAATAAAATGAAATAAAGAGAGTATGGATTTATTTCGAAGTGAAAAAGACATTTATTCATGTATTAACAGTTATGATTCTTGCCATAACAGTAAGTTTCAGCTTATTATTGGTATCAAATGCATCTGAAGTTAAAGAAAGTACAAGTGAAGAAAATGCAGAAAGTAAAGCAGATGATACGGAAGATAAAAAAGCCCCCTTTATGGAAACAGCGGCAGATGTTAAGGATTCTCTTGGGCTTGAATCCCCGTCCGCACTGTTGATGGAATTATCAAGCGGTAAAGTGTTATATGAAAAGGATGCTGACAGCAAGAGGCGTCCGGCATCTGTAACAAAATTAATGACTATGTTGCTTGCATTTGAGAAAATCGATTCAGGCGCAATTAAGTTAGAGGATACAATTACTGTATCTGAACATGCGGCAAGTATGGGTGGCAGTCAGGTGTATCTTGAACCGGGAGAACAGCAGACGGTTAATGATATACTTAAATGTATGATAGTATCATCGGCTAATGATGCTGCGGTGGCTATGGCTGAATTCATAGGCGGAACAGAGCCTGATTTTGTCAACATGATGAATGACAAAGCAGCAAGTCTTGGCATGACAGGAACACATTTTGAAAACGCCTGTGGTCTTGAGGCAGAAGGACATTTGATGACATCAAGGGATATAGCCATACTATCCCGTGAATTATTATTAAAACATCCATCGGTTACTGATTATACAACAATCTGGATGGATACAATAACTCATCATACTGTACGGGGAGACTCTGAATTCGGTTTGGCCAATACCAATAAGTTTCTTAAAAAATATGAGGGTGCCAACGGATTAAAGACCGGTTATACTTCTGTTGCCGGATTTTCCATGTCTGCAACTGCCACGAGAAATGGAACTACATTAATAGCAGTTGTTATGGGTTCAAAAACTAAAGATATTAGATATAAAGATGCAGCAACTTTATTGGATTATGGTTTTAATAATTGTCGACCTTATTCCGATGATAATGTTTTGTCAGACAACATATCCGATGATAATATTCTTAAAGAAGGAAAAGAGATATTGGTTGTTAACGGAACTAAGAATAATGTTAGTGTAAATGCTGAAAAGTCATTTAAAACAGTTCTTTTGGGCGAAGAAGCGGCAGAGGATATAACTAAGAAACTGGAACTTGTTGACAATGAAGCACCAATTAAGAAAGGTGAAATTGTTGCAAAAGTGATATATGAACAGGGTGGAAATGAGATTGGAAGTGTTAATATTATTGCTTCTGAGGACGTTTCCGAACAGAAATATAAGAATATTTTACAGAAATTAATCAATAATTTTATTAATATATATTAATATACACAAATAAGGAGCTACTGATGAAATTGGTCTTGAATATCTTGGGAATTCTTTGTATACTGTTTTTGGTGGTTTTTGCCGCCGTTTGTATTATCAGTTTCATTGAAAACAGAAGGTTATGTATCACTAAATATCATATTAAAGATCCCTTGATTCCAAAAAGTTTTGACGGCTTTAGAATTGTACAACTGACGGATATGCATAATACAACCTTTGGTGAAGATAATTGCAGGCTCATAGATGCAGTTACTTCGCTTAAGCCTGATATTATTGTTATAACCGGAGATATGCTTGTAGGGATTCAAAATACTGATGTCAGTATAGCTGCTGACACCATGAACCGGCTCGCTACAATATCTCCGGTATATTTCAGTATGGGAAACCATGAATTGAGAATCAGCAGATATATAGATATATATGGAGATATGTGGAAGCGTTTCCTTGATGAATTATCACCGGATATCCATATATTGTTTGATAAGACTGAGACTGTTGAGAATAACGGTGACAAGATATATCTTCATGGACTCAATCTGACTCCCAAATTATACACCAGATTAAAAGATGTACATATGCCGAAGAAGCATTTAAAGAAAAGATTTGGCATATGTCCTCATAATGAATATCATATATTTCTTGCGCATAATCCAGATTATTTTAAAGATTATGCAAACTGGGGAGCCAATTTGACATTTTCGGGACATGTACACGGTGGTATAATGCAGCTGCCTTTTCTTGGCGGAGTTATCTCCCCAAAACTCAAACTGTTTCCTGAATATGACAAAGGTTTATTTGAAAATTCGGGTAAGTATATGATATTAAGTGGTGGATTAGGTAATCATACAATCAAATTTCGTATTAATAATCTTCCGGAAATTGTTATTGTCACTCTTGAAAATTCCGGAGAGTCAGAAGCATATAAGATCAAATAGATTTATTCTAATTAGGAGCATATAACAATGGATGAGAAGAAAAATGAATTAAAGAATGATGATTTGGACGTTATTACGGTAGTGGAGGATTATGATGAATTTCAAACTCTGGTAAAGGAACGAAAGAAAAATTCCGATTCCCATAAGGAGGTCGCGGCTTCTAAGGAAGATATTATATCCGATTCAAAAGATAATGTTTCTGAAAAGAAAGCTGCTTCTGATAAGAAGGATATTTCTGAAGAGAAGGATATACCTGAAAATAAGATTGTATCTGAGAAAAATGATTTATCAGATAACAAAGATATATCTGAGAAGAAGGATATAGTTGAGAAAAAAGATACAACAGGGAAGAATATATCTGAAATAAAAGATAATTCAGAGAAAAAAGACATCGACGGTAATAAGAAAACCCCTGATAATAAAGCGATGCCGGATAAAAATAACGATACTAATTCTACAGAAAAGAAATCCGAATATAGCGCTCCATATATAGATACAAAAACAAAGTCCAGAGGAGCTAAGAAAGGCATATTAATAGGGCTTTCGATAGTTGCCGGATTATTGATAATAGCATACGTAACCGGTTTCGTATATTTCTCAAGTCATTTTTATCAGGATGTTGCAGTTAACGGAATTAATGTTTCCGGTATGAATAAAGAATATGCCAAGAATGTTCTTGATGATTTTTATAAAAATTATAATCTTGAGTTAGAGACTATAGACGCAGAAAAGTATGTTATAGACGGAAAAGATATCAGTGCTAAAGTTAATGTGCATGATACATTTGATGACCTGTTTAAGCAACAGGAACCGTATTTGTGGTTTGTCAATTACTTTAATCATCATGAATTTAATATAGATGCGGATGCTACTTGGGATGAGGATATGTTAAAAGATGTTCTTGCTTCCTTTGATTTCCTTAAAAAATCCAATATGGTAAGCCCCGAAGATGCTTATATCGGTATTGAAGATGGGAAGTTTGCCATAGTCAAGGAAGTTTTGGGTTCGACCGTTAATGAGGATATCTTTAACAGCACATTAAGAGATGCGTTGACTAAAGTTCAATCAAAGTTAACTCTTTTTGATACGGATTGTTATGTACTTCCCAAGATTTATTCGGATAATGAAGAGCTTGTGAAGGAGTATGACGGAAAGAAGGAATATGCACAATATGTTATCAATATACAGATGGATGATCTTAAGTTAGAACCCGGTATGGAGCTCTATGATGCAGTTCTCGAGAAGAATGGAGACGGTTATCAGATTTCTAAGACCAAGGTGGCGAAATATGTAAATGACCTCGCAAGTCAGTATGATACCATGGGTAAGGAAAGAACATTTACGACTTCATTTAATGGCAGAAAAATCACAACCACAGGTTCTGCCTTCGGTTATGAACTTAACAAAGAAGAGACTACGGAAGCGCTTTATAAGGCGCTTACTGCCGGAAAATCATCAACAGTGGAAGCGGTATTTAATACAAAAGGAAAGACTCTTCAGGGTGAAAATGATATCGGTGATACTTATGTGGAGGTTAATCTCTCTGAACAAAGAGTAATAGCTTACAAAGATGGTAAGAAATTTGCTGAAGGAGATTGTGTATCCGGTAATGAATCTGCCGGTCATGGTACTACCACAGGTCTTTATGAAGTTCAGGACAAGTTAAGCCCTACAGTTCTTCGAGGTGAGAAAAAGCCTGTAACCAAGACGGTTAAGAAGAAAAACAAAAAAGGGAAAAAAGTAGAGAAGACGACTACAACCTATGAGTATGAATATGAATCACCTGTAACCTATTGGCTTCAGTTTAATGGTGGACAAGGACTTCACGATGCAGCAGGTTGGAGAAGTGTGTACGGGGGCAGCATATACTATTACAGCGGCTCACATGGATGTGTGAATCTACCGCTTGATCTTGCAAAAGAGATATATCAAACGATACAGGTTGGAGATCCGGTAATCGTATATTTCTGGGATAACGAGAACAGAAAGTAGTCAATATTAATTATACTTTCCCGGTAGGGGATTATTAATAGCTATTGTACAAATATGAAAATCAATAACGGAGATAATAAACGATGTCCCAAATTAATGATAAAATTGACAGATGTGTCAAATGTATAAGAGAGAAAACAGATTTCATACCCAAAGTTGGTCTGGTATTAGGTTCAGGACTTGGGGATTTTGCAGATATGGTAAAAGCGGAAGCAATTGTAGATTATTCAGAAATAGATGGATTTCCGTTGTCTACCGTCGCAGGACACAAGGGAAGATTTGTTTTTGCCAATGTAGGACAGACCCCTACTGTAATTATGCAGGGCAGGGTTCATTTTTATGAAGGCTACAGTATGGAAGATGTAGTGCTTCCAATCAGACTGATGAACAGATTAGGTGCTAAGATATTATTTCTTACCAATGCTGCCGGTGGATTAGGTGACGGTTTTACCAGCGGAGATTTGATGTTGATTACTGACCATATATCATCATTTGTTCCAAATCCGTTATTAGGTCCAAATGCAGACGAGTTGGGAGTACGATTTCCCGACATGAGTGAGGTCTATGATAAGGAATTACAGGAACTTATCAGAAATGTTGCAAAAGCGCAGGATATATCATTAAAAGAAGGGGTATATCTTCAATTTACCGGTCCGTCATATGAGACCCCGTCAGAGATTAAGATGGCCAAACTTCTTGGTGCGTCTGCTGTCGGTATGAGTACGGCGGTGGAGGCTGTTGCCGCTAACCATATGGGTATGAAAATATGCGGAATATCATTTATATCTAATCTTGCAGCAGGTATATCTAAGGATAAATTGAGTCATGAGGAAGTCAAAGCTTGTGCAGATGCAGTAGCCCCCAAATTTCAAGGTTTGGTAAGAGCTGTTATCGAAAGTATGTAGAACAAAGATTTCTATGTCATATTTTTTCAATAACTGAATAGAATGTGGTAATCCATGCTTATGTGGTTATCAATTATGACAGCTTCGAAAAAAAGATATTATAAGAAATTATTAACAGCATTTCTTATAATCATTATTGAAGCTGTCATTATTATTTTCGTAAGATTATACCTTAAGAGTATTACAGATAAGAATAATAAGATAATAAATGAAACGGTTATGACCGATAAATTTATAAGAGAGGACATAAAATATTTTCCAATCCCTATTAAATATAAGAATGAAGTTACCTTTGAAGATTCTTTTGGTGCGTATAGAAGCGGAGGCACACATGAGGGTTGCGATATAATGGATATTAATAATATTCCCGGAAGAATACCTGTAATCAGTGCAACCTCCGGAACGATAACCAATATTGGATGGCTGTATCTGGGGGGATATCGTATAGGTATAACCTCTGATAACGGAATATATTATTACTATGCTCATTTAGATTCCTATGCATCAGGACTCAAATCCGGTGATAAAGTGAATGCAGGGCAATTAATTGGTTTTATGGGAAATACAGGTGAGGGTGAAGAGGGAACAAGAGGTAAGTTCCCGGTGCATCTGCATTTTGGTATATACGTGGATACTTTGAAGGGAAAAGAGCAGGCGGTTAATTCTTATCCGTATTTGTATAATCTAAAATAAATGTCATTTTATTAAAATTAATGTGGAATATTGTGGTAAACAAGCATTTGCAAATCAATATAATTGTGTTATAATATCTACATCTGTGCGTGATCAGTTATTTTACTATGAATTGAAGTGGTTTTTAATTATTTGTTGCAGGCACAGACAGATAACAGATTGGGGTGAAAATATAATGGAGATACAGCTTTGGAGGGAAATACTTGATCCCTATAGGCTGGCAGTGGATGAACTTATCGTTAAGTTTAATCACATCATCGAAGAATATAGGAATGCCGGTCTTTATTCTCCTATAGAGCAGGTTACAGGTCGTGTTAAGAAGATATCAAGTATCTTGGATAAGATGCAGAAGAAGAATATAGCTATTGAAGAGATTGATGACCGTATCTCTGATATGGCCGGAATTCGTATTATGTGTCAGTTTGTGGAAGATATTGAGAAAGTCGTAGAGATAATACATAACCGTACTGACATGGAGGTTGTTAAGGAGAAGGATTACATTCATAATATGAAGGATAGCGGTTACAGAAGCTATCATATGATCATATTTTATGATGTATATACTTTAGATGGAACTAAGCGTATTCAAGCGGAGATTCAGATAAGAACTCTTGCTATGAATTTCTGGGCTACAATAGAGCATTCTCTGCAATATAAGTATAAGGGCAACATGCCTGAACATATCAAGGAGAAGCTTCTTAAGGCGTCAGATGCCATTATTACGCTTGACGAAGAGATGAGTACAGTCCGTGACGAGATCATGGATGCGCAGAATATCTTTCAGGTCAAGGCTATGCTTGTTTCGGATATACTTATCAATATTCAGAATTTATTCAAAGTTGCCAGCAAACGAGAGGTCTTGAAGATTCAGGATGAGTTTTACAGAGTATATCAATCAGAAAATCTTGAACAGCTTGAAAGATTTTCAAAACAGCTCGACATCATTTCTGAAGGTTATAAGGCGCAGAGTCTGTATTGATTTTATTGGTATTAGTATTTATTGATAATTTTTGTTATTATTTTAAGCCTTCTCTATATAGAGAAGGCTAAAGCTTATTATAATCATGGGTTTTATAATAATTAACCGTTTCTTTTGATAGATGTAATATATGATTATTAGATATTATTTGGAAGGTACATAAGATATAATGAAATTACCGATTGATTATGAAAATAGAATGAAAGAAATGTTAGGGCCGGATTATGAAAATTATCTGGCTTCTTTTGAATTGCCAAGTTTTCAAGGTTTAAGAGTTAATACAATGAAGATATCAGTTGACGGGTTTATGAAGATTTCTCCATTTGAACTGGAAAATGTTGAATGGTGCCCCAACGGGTTCTATTATGAATCTATCAAACCATCGAAACACCCGTACTACTTTGCAGGTCTATATTACCTGCAGGAGCCTTCTGCAATGACAACAGCGAGCCTGCTTCCCATTGAAGAAGGAGACAGGGTACTTGATATATGTGCGGCTCCCGGCGGTAAATCTACTGAGCTTGCCGCAAAGCTTAAGGGCACAGGACTTCTTGTTTCTAATGATATCAGTAATTCAAGAGCTAAGGCGTTACTTAAAAACCTTGAGCTGTTCGGAGCGGGCAACACGCTTATTACCAGTGTTGCGCCTAATGAACTGTCAAAGCATTTTCCGTATTTTTTTGACAAGATACTAATTGACGCTCCATGTTCGGGGGAGGGAATGTTCCGTAAGCAGTCCAATATGACTACGGCATGGGAGAATAACGGTGTTGAGCTTTTTGTAGGACTTCAGAGATCCATATTGAAAGAGGCTGTTACCATGTTAAAGCCGGGTGGTAAGATTATATACTCCACCTGCACATTTTCTCCGGAAGAAAATGAACAGTCCATAGAATATCTGTTGTCGCTGGATGACAGTCTTACACTTGTAGAGCTTCCAATGTTCGACGGATGGGATAAGGGGCATCCCGAGTGGGGTAATACAGGAAATCATGAGCTTACCAAATGTAGAAGACTGTGGCCGCACAGAGTAAAGGGCGAAGGACATTTTGTAGCCATGATAGAGAAAAAGGTCTGTGATAATAACAGTGGTTCGGAATATACCGATGCTAATGATAAAATGTATGCATCCGGCGCACCCTATCAGTTTTCCAAGGATAAGCTTTCTTCCGAGGCGGAAGAATTTATCAAAGGAATGGCTTATCCCTTTGACCTTAAGCGTATGGATGTACTTAAGGATAAGGTATATTACATTCCCGAGTCTTTGCCGGATGTAAAGGGTCTGCGAATACTGCGGTGCGGGCTGTTGATGGGAGAGATCAAGAAGAACAGGTTTGAACCAAGCCAGGCGCTGGCGATGTTTCTTAAAAAGGATGAATTCAGCAATGCTTTATCGTTGAATGTTGATGATGACAGGGTTATAAGATATCTTAAGGGTGAGACCATAGAGCTCAAACCGGATGAGGCAGACAATGTAAAGGACGGTTTTGTGCTTATATGTGTGGATGATCATCCGCTTGGTTTTGGAAAGAACTCTAAGGGTGTGATCAAGAACAAATACCTTCCGGGCTGGCGGATGATGTAACGGCTTTATAAGATTAACGGTAACACAAACATAATACAATGTATAGATGGAAATAGCGAATTTAATCGTTTATCAAATACAAGCGAAAAGAAAGATGAGGGACGATCATGAGAATAGCAATTGTAACAGGGGCATCTTCAGGGATTGGACGTGAATTTGTAATACAACTGAATAAATGTATGAAGACCATTGATGAAATATGGGTGATAGCAAGACGTGAAGACAAGTTGAAGGATCTCAAGGAAGAGCTTAATAATATACCTATTAGAATTCTTTCTCTTGATCTTTGCAAGAAGTTGGATATAGCAATTCTGTCGCATCTTCTGCTGTCAGAAAAAGCAGAGGTGAGGCTGTTGGTACAGGCTGCCGGTGTGGGATATTCAGGTAGATTTGACGAGAGGACAAAAGAAGAGAATGAACAGATGATCCTGGTAAATGATGCCGCCCTTGTAGCAGTGACCAAGGTTGTTCTGCCGTATATGACAAACAAAGGCAATATGATATTTATGGCGTCAGCATCAGCATTTACTCCACAAAAGGAATTTGCAGTATATGCGGCTTCCAAGGCTTTCGTGCTTTCGTTTGCAAGGGCGTTAAATGCAGAATTAAAGGACAGTGGAGTCACAGTGACTGCCGTGTGTCCGGGACCTGTTGAAACGGAATTTCTTGAGAAATGCAACGGTGACAAGGGTGAAAAGCCTGTCAAAGAGATGGTAAAGGTTCTTCCGGAACCGGTGGTGAGAAAAGCACTTATTGATGCCAAAGCCGGTAAGGATATATCTGTCTATGGAATGCCCATGAAGCTGGTTCATATAGCATCGAAAATACTGCCAAGCAGGCTGCTTTTGAGATTCATGTAGTGAGAGACTTTCAAACTTTCGATAACATTAACATCAGGAGGAAATTGATATGGGTGAACATGCTGACGTTCCTACATCCAACGAGAATAATCAGAAGAGTTTTCAGCTGGAAAATGAAAGGCTGTACACCATCAATGAGACTGCCAAGATATGCGGAACAAGCCGTGCGACACTGCTCAGAATGGAGGAATACGGTTTTGACAGGGCGCGATACATTGATGAAAAGAATGGATATCACTATTACGATGTGATCAATATTCACAAGATAATGATGTATCAGATGCTGCAGAATCTTGGTCTTTCGGTTGGTGAGGTTACAGCTTATTACAGGCATGAGTTGGAGCCGGAGATATTTCTGGATAAGCTTAGGAATCGTCTGGCAATAGCTCAGCGCTGCTTAGATGAATTTGAGTCGAGATTTTCCAAGCGCGAGAGTATAGAATATTCATTCTTTACATTGCCCGATGTTACATGTTACCTATTTACCTGCAACATTAAGTCGCCAAAGGAACAGATAGAGTACAATTACAGAAAGATACAGGAGGCGTACGAATTAGGTTACAGACCATTTCCAACAACTCCAATGTATTCAATAACACCGGAACTTGATACTATATATGATGAGCAAAGTTCCGAGACGGACAACTCGATAATGTGCGTTGCGGTATATCAGGATGATGAGCTTCCTGCTGACAATATAGTACATTTTGAGTCCAAGCAGGCGTATTCGATGCTTTATCATGGCAATTCGACTGAGATTATGAATACAGGCGGAAAGATGCTCCTTGATAAAATGCGTGAGCAGGGGCTTAAGCCTTGTGGACCGCTTTACGGAATATGCGTTATGGGACCATTTTTCGGAACAGATATCGATCCTAACGATTATGTGTTCCGATGGGCGATACCGATTGAGGGGTAGTGATATGATACTTTTAAATTTTTGAAAATGATACTTTAAATGATTCTTAAAATCTAAGTTTATTGAAAGAATCCGATAAATGATGTATCATTATTAAAAAATATTATTATCGGGAATCATATTGCTGATAATATTAGTATAGACAGTATCTTTGAGAGACAATAATGCACAATTGTAATGCGAGGTGATAACTTATGGGAATGTATGTAGATCCGGGTAATGAAAGTTTTAGATCTGATATAGAATCGGATATCTATATTGATAAGACAGAAATGCTGACAATACTTAATAATAATATAGGCAAGTCAAGAAGATATTTTGCTGTTAGCCGCGCAAGAAGATTCGGTAAGTCAATGGTTGCTGATATGATTGACGCATATTACAGTGTTGGATGTGATTCTAAGGAAATGTTTTCGAAATTCAAGATTGCAGATGATCCTGACTTTGAGATACATCTTAATAAGTATCATGTGCTGCATTTTGATATGGCTACATTTCTTAATGCGGCAAAAAATGATGAGAATCCTATAGAACTGATGAATGATACAATACTTAAGGATTTCAGGGAGACCTATCCGAAGGCTGTTGGAGATGATATTAGAAATGTTCCAAAGGCTGTTGAAGAAGTATGGAAAAGTGACGGAAGACAATTCGTTATAATTATAGATGAGTGGGAGTGTGTTGTAAGAGATGCCAAGACAGACACTAAGCTGATTATGGATTATCTTAAGTATCTTAGAGGCTTTTTCAAGACAGAGGAATCAAAGAAATTTCTTGCGTTAGGATATATTACAGGAATTCTTCCCATCAAGAAGTTTGACGGCGAGTCTGCTATGAATAATTTTATTGAATATACAATGATTTCCCCTAAAAATCTTGCGCCGTATTTTGGATTCACGGATTCTGAGATTGTGCCATATCTTCATGATAACGGTATGACACTTGATGACATCAAACGCTGGTATGACGGTTATATTATGGAGACCTTAAATGCTGATAAGAGCTTTTCTTATGTCCATATGTACAATCCCAATTCAATAGTAGATGCAATAACATTTAATAAGATTGAGTCATATTGGAAGAATACAGGAGCTTTCAGGTATCTTAATGATTATATTGGTCGGAATGAAGATGGTTTAAAGGATGCAGTGATAAGGATGCTGGCAGGCGAGGATTATCCTGTGGATGTTGATACATTTCAGAATGATCTCACGAGCTATACAGGAAAGGATGATGTTCTGACTGCTTTGATTCATATGGGCTATCTTGGATATGATGTGCGAACAGGGAAAGCATTTATTCCAAATGAGGAAGTCAGAGAAGTATTCAACAGTGCCATAAAGGTAGGTGACTGGAAAGACATAAGCGATGCTCTTAGAAATTCTGATTCTATACTTGAGGCTACATGGAATGAGGATGGGGAACGTGTGGCTAATGCAATAGCAAAGTCACATCAGGACTACACAAGTATACTTGAGTATCATGATGAAAATTCTTTGGCACTAGCTATAATGATGACATATTATACAGCCAGAAAGCATTATGTGATAGTAAGGGAGCTTCCGTCAGGTAAGGGATTTGCAGACATAGCATTCATTCCTAAGATAAACAGTGATAAGCCTGCCATGATAGTTGAACTAAAATGGAATAAGGATGCTGATACTGCAATAGATCAAATACATGCAAAGAACTATGCAGGAAAGCTTGCTGAATATGGCGGGGAGCTTCTTCTTGTAGGGATCAATTATGATAAGGATAAGAAGGAATATAGCTGTAAAATAGAGAAGATAAATTAATTTGATGATGGATAGTTTTATGAAAGGAGTTGTTTTGTATGCCGGAAAACATTGAAAATGTAACCAAGGGTGTTGTTAATAGAGGACTTGAACTGTTAGGTGATAAGATAGACAAGATCATCCTTTTTGGTTCGTATGCAAGGGGAGACTATGACGAAGAATCAGATGTAGATATAATGATGCTGCTTAATTGTTCGGAAAACGAAACTTCAGAGTATAGAAAGATTGTATGCAGGCTTTCTAGTGATTTAAGCCTTGAAAATGATGTAATGGTTTCCCTTATGCTTAATGATAAAGTTTCTTTTTATGATAGAATGGATATCCTTCCGTTTTATCAGAATGTTCAGAGGGAAGGGGTATTGTTATATGGGTGATATCAGCAAAAAAGATTTATCTGATTAAATGAGAGACTTTTACTGTTAGAAATTCAAGTGATTATAATGATTTTTACATTGTCTCAAAAAAGGATACTATAGAACAGATAGGAAATGCAGAACAAGGGAAATCCTTTGTTCTGTGTTTTTTTTGCAAATAAATACATGGAATTTGTATACTGCACCAAAAAATTAAAAAAAATTTCAAAAAACCTCTTGAGGTGTTCACCACTGGACATGATATGATTATTCAACAATGGGTATAAATATTCATACAAATATCATGAAAAAGGTGCTGAACAATATGGTGTACGAAAGACAATATGAAAGGCTAATATCTAACAAACAATGGACGACCGGGAAAAGCAACGGTATAATTCCGTTTTCTTTTGGTGTGCAAATAAAATCACAAATAAGGTTATGGCTTTGACATAACTTTATTTGTGATTTTTTTATTATAGAGTTTATGAGTAACACAAGTCAAAATACTAATAAGAATAACAAAAGTTTCGGTTATGACCGTAACGGGAAAATGTATAAGAGAGGAAAGGAAGGGTGTACAAATGACAGTAAAAAATAGCGAAAGGCAAACAATTAATGAAACAAAAATGAAGTATTGGTATAGTCACGTTATATGCTGCAGTCCGATTATGATTCTTGCATTTATTATGCTATCCGTATTCATCGTTCTGGGAACGAAGGAGACGGTGAAGGCGGCTACAGAACCGAGTGCGACCTTTGATGCGGAGACAGGGACGCTGACGATATCCGGTACGTTTTCGGGTTCGGGCTCTGACGTCGCAAATAAGATTATGAGGTTAAGTGGAACACCTAAATCTAATGTAAAGAAAGTGATCGCTGAAAGTGGTACCGTTTTTGGATATAGTTGTAGTTCTTTATTTGAGGAATATACAAATTGCACAGAAATAGATTTATCTAATGCGAATACAGATCATGTTGAAACAATGTATGGGATGTTTCAAGACTGTACAAAGTTGGAAACACTGAAGTTAAACAATTTTAACACATCTAAAGTTTCAAATATGGCTTCAATGTTTAGAAATTGTTCTAATTTGACTGAACTTGATTTAAGCAGTTTTGATACATCGTACGTTAAAAATATGGATAGAATGTTTGCTTATTGCAGTGCACTGAAAACGATTTACGTGTCCGAGTCCTTTGTGACGACTCAATTAACTAGTGGCGATTTTATTTTTTCAAGGTGTAACTCTATTGTTGGAGGAAATGGTACAAAATATCAAGCTTTTGAATATAACGTAACCTATGCAAGAATTGATAAGGCGGGATCACCGGGATATTTTACCAAAAAACATGTCCATAGTTTTTCCTATTCCTCATCCGGCAATGTTCTGACTGCGAAATGTGGCGAATCGGACTGTCATCTCACGGACAGCAGCATTTCCCTGACATTGACGCCTCCGACTTCGGTCACGGATGCGGAGCATACCGCTGTGACACTTGACGGACTGGAGGACTTTAACAGTGAAACCGGACAGAATATCTCGCAGGATGATATTACGTATTATAATACTTCCGGGGGCTCGAAGACGGGGGCTCCACTTGGCAGTGTGCCGGTAACAGCGGGAACCTACTGTGCCGAGCTTACGGTTTCGGGACAGACGGCATCCCTGATTTACGATCTGAATCTTGCCCCGACAGCAAACACGTTGACTTACACCGGCTCATCGCAGGTGCTGATCACAGACGGCTCGGCAGCAGACGGTTATGCATTCCAATATCGTCTGGGTACCGACGGCGCATGGAGTCCTACGCCTCCGACAGAGACAGAAGCGGGAGAGTATGCGGTGTATTATTATCTTTCTAATACCTCTGATTCGTCACAAAATATCGGAAGTGAAGGAAGCCCGTACGGATCGATTCCCGTAACAATCGCAAAAGCCGATGCTGTCATTACGACTGAGCCGGTAGGGAATACGGGACTGACCTATGACGGAAACGCACAGGAACTTTTGACAACAGAAGGCGCTGCGTCCGGCGGAACGGTATACTACCGACTGGGTACCGGCGGCACTTGGACGACGACCCCGCCGCAGGAGACAACTGCGGGCAACTATACGATTTACTATTATGTCGTGGGTGACAGCAATCACAGCGATCTCGGCAGTACGACCGATCCGCTGGGAAGCGTGACTGCGCGTATGGAAAAGAAATCACTGAGGGTCAAGGCACAGGATCAGACGATCACCTATGGAAATCAGATCTCTCAGGATTCGGCGAACTATGTATTGTCGACTGAAGTGGCGGCGGGAGACAGCGCATCCGTTAAGTTAACGCAGAGCATACCTGCCCGTAAGATTACGCCCTCCGTCACGGTGCGAAGGAATGGCGTGGATGTGAGCAACTGTTATGCGATCGTACGCATGTCCGGTGATCTTACCGTTAATCCGACGACACTTACGGTTACTGCGGATGCGAAGTTGAAATACTATTTGCAGGATGACCCTGCACTGACATATGGGGTCAGCGGACTTGGCTATTCGGACAAGGCGTCTTCTGTCCTGACCGGTGTCTTGACGAGAGGGTCGGAAGAAGCGTTAGGAACCTATGCGATCACGCAGGGGAATCTCGCCATTGCACAGGGATATACAGATTTTTATAATCTGACATTTCAGGGAGCTGATTTTACGATTTCTGCCAAGCCGGTTGCTTCTCCTACGATCAAGTTTGTATCGGGAGGTGGTTTGGAGACAGATAATTACAGCACACCCTACAACGGTGTTGCGATCGAACCGGAGATCAGGGTCTATGACGGGGAGACGCTGATTCCTGCGAATGAGTATACGGTAGCGTATACCAACAATACCTCAACAAGCACGGACGCAACCAAGGCATCCGTCACGGTCACGGATAATGCCGACGGAAATTATATTCTGACCGAGACTTCGGCGAACTATATGATTACAAAGATACCGGCGAACCTCGATACGGCGCCGACCGGGGACAACAGTCTGACCTACAATGGTGGCGCACAGACACTGTTATCAGAGTGTAATTCATCATATTACCTGCTACAATTTGCTAAAAATTTCAACAAATTAAAAGAAGGTACTGTATAAAATAATCTGTTACATCTTACATCAGATTGTTTTAGTCCGTACCTTCTGTTATTATAGCAGAGTTGAATATAAACCAAGAAGCAGGAACCTCTCCGCCTAAAGTTTGGTTACCTGCTTCTCACCACCATAATCAGTAAACTGACTATGATAACACTAGGAGCCTATGATAACATTTT
>JAFUGT010000103.1 GCA_017469275.1 Lachnospiraceae bacterium | reverse complement strand
CATTCTCCTTGGTAGAAGGATTAAATAACAACATAAGCGCACCGTCAAATGCATGATCAACATATGATGGCGCCATAAGTCTAACACCATAAGGTGTGTTCAACTCTCTATGTACAGATTCAAGCGCAAGTTCTGCCTGCTCCTTTGAAGCAAGACCTGATATAACTGACCACGACTGTGGATTGAGCCACATATTAGCCTCAGGATCGTTCTTAGAGCCGATAATCTGTCCATCTTCTTTATAACCACGTACAAATCTGTCGTCTTCCCAACAGGTTTCTTGAATTATATCGCCAAGTTCTTTCTGAACCTTATCAAGATATGCAATATACTCTGTATCATTTTTTCTTTCAGAAAATTCTCTGATAACAGTCATAGCATAATATAACTGCATTGCCACAAAACTTGATTCTCCCTGTTTTCCAAGTCTCAAGCAGTCATTCCAGTCAGCATGAAGTCCGGCTGGCATCTTATGATTACCCAGATGATTCATTGAAAAATCAATGGCTCTTTTCAAATGCTCATAGACAGTTCCTTCACCACCGTTAGCAAAAACGATCACTTCATCTATAAAATCAACATTTCCCGACTCGGAAATATACTTATAGACCGTAGGGAATAACCATAATGCATCATCCGCACGATATGCAGGATGACCTGTAGCTTTAACATATGAAGGATCATCCGGAGTGTCTTCATGTCCTGCATTGTGATTGAATTTAACTAGTGGAAGTCCTCCACCATTATCAACCTGTGCAGATAACATGAATCTGATCTTCTCAAGTGCCATTTCCGGATTAAGGTGTATAATACCCTGAATATCCTGAACAGTATCACGATAACCATAACCATTGCGGAGTCCGCAATATGTAAATGATGCTGCCCGCGACCAGATAAAAGTCATAAAGCACTGGTATGCATTCCATGTATTGATCATATTGTTAAAACTCTCTGACGGAGTATTAACCTGCAAATGACTAAGCTGACCATGCCAGTAATCAATAAGCTCCTTAACTTCTTTATCGGTAACCGCCTCTACATCAGCATAACTTCCAATAATATCATTTGCAGTCTTTTCGTCTTTCATTCCAAGGACAAACGTTATTACCTTTTCCTCGCCGGGTGCAAGAGAAATCTTAGTATGCAGACCTCCGCAACCATTTGAGTTATAGTTAAGTGTATTATCACATTCTCCGTTCTCGACTGCCACAGGATTACCATATCCATGATATCTGCCGATAAAGCTCTCCTTATCTCCGTTATATGAAGCTACAGGATTACCTGCAAGACCGAAGAAACGTGATGTATTTTTATTACCGTCTACATCAGACTTAATGTTCTCATTTATTGTCTGATATATAAATGTATCCTTAAAGTAGGTCTTTGTTATAAACAATGTGTACTGAAGATTGACCTGATCCTGCTCATAGTTACAATCATTAGTGAACTCAGCATATCCAAAAACTGATAAATTCTTCTGCTTATCAGATGTATTCTTTACCTTAAGTCTCCACACCTCATAGGTCTTGTTAAGTGGAACATAGTATAAGGCTTCCGAATGAACATCATTATAATCAGCCATTATATTAGTATATCCTGTACCATGATGACATTCACTCTTGTACTGATCAAGCGGTTTTCCCACAGGCTGCCATGAAGCTGACCAATAATCTCTAGAATCGTCATCTCTTAAATAAATATATCTTCCGGGTTGATCAAACTGATTAAAAATGTAACGTAAGATTCTTCCGTGTGCGCCACTTTTTTCAAAACTGTACCCCCCTGCGTTATTTGAAATGATAGCACCGTAAGCCGGAGAACCAAGATAATTGGTCCATGGAGCAGGAGTATCCGGCTTTGTGATCACATACTCCTTTGCTTTCTCATCAAAGTAACCGTACTGCATATTATCTACCTCCTCTTAAATATAAATTATTTTAACAAATGCGAAACTCATTGTTTAACGAAGAGTTTCGCATTCTATATAATTGATTCATAATAGTTTAATAATCAAGTGGTATGGGTGTAAAATAACCGTTTTGTCTCCACAGGAATATACAAGTAGAGCAATTACTTAGTATTTTACTCTTCCTCTACCGCATCTTTGAGACTAAGACTTATCTTACCCATACGATCGATTTCAAGAACCTTAACTTTAACTTCATCTCCGATGTTAACCACATCCTCAACTTTGCCAACACGTTCTTTGGCAAGTTTGGAAATATGAATTAGACCATCTTTGTTAGGTGCAAGCTCTACAAATGCTCCAAAGTTCATTATACGAACAACTTTACCTTCATAAATCTTACCTACCTCGATAGGATCAACAATTGAGTGAATCGTCTTTAATGCTTTATCGATTCCTGCCTGGTCTACGCCACATACAGATATTCTTCCGTCGTCATCGATATCAATCTTAACACCTGTCTCTTCAATAATAGTATTGATAGTTTTACCACGCTGACCGATAACCTCACCGATTTTCTCAGGATCGATCTTAAGCTGGCAAATCTTAGGAGCAAGTGCACCAACTGTCTCACGAGGCTTAGCAATTGCCTTAGACATAACTTCATCCATAATATAAAGTCTTGCCTCTCTGGTACGACGAATAGCTTCTTCCACAATCGGTCTTGTAAGTCCATGAATCTTGATATCCATCTGGATAGCTGTAATACCATCATGTGTACCGGTCACCTTAAAATCCATGTCTCCGAAGAAATCTTCAAGTCCCTGAATATCCGTAAGAACTATATAGTCATCATCTGTATCTCCGGTAACAAGACCACATGAGATACCGGCAACCATTTTCTTAATAGGAACACCGGCAGCCATAAGTGACATACATGATGCACAAGTTGAACCCATTGATGTTGAACCGTTCGACTCGAATGTCTCAGATACTGAACGGATTGCATATGGGAATTCTTCTTCGCTTGGAAGTACCGGAATAAGAGCACGTTCAGCTAAAGCACCATGTCCGATTTCACGACGTCCGGGTCCTCTTGAAGGCTTTGTCTCACCTACAGAGTATGAAGGGAAATTGTACTGATGCATATATCTCTTGTTAGTCTCAAGGAGATTAAGACCATCAATCTTCTGAGCCTCTGATAAAGGTGCAAGTGTTGTAACGTTACAAATCTGTGTTTGTCCACGAGTAAACATTGCAGAACCATGAACACGCGGAATAATATCGATCTCTGCTGCAAGAGGACGAATCTGTGATATAGCTCTTCCATCAGGACGCTTGTGATCTTTAAGGATCATCTTACGAACAGTCTTCTTCTGATACTGATAGATAGCTTCTCCCAAAACTGCAAGCCATTCTTCATTGTCAGCAAACTTCTCTTCTAACCTCTCAGTTATCTGACGAATATTCTCTTCTCTAACCTGCTTCTCATCTGTAAATACAGCAGTCTCCATTTCCTCAGGTGGAACAACCTCTTTGATAGCTGCAAATAATTCCTCAGGAACCGCACAGCTTGTATATGAATGTTTCGGTTTACCACACTCGGCAACAATTTTATTGATAAATGCTATAACTTCCTGATTAACTGCATGAGCAGCATATATAGCCTCTATCATCTTGTCCTCGGGAACTTCGTTGGCTCCTGCCTCAATCATAATAACCTTCTCAGCAGTTGAAGCTACAGTAAGTTTCAGATCTGAAATCGCATTCTGCGCCTCGTTTGGATTAAATACAAACTCACCGTTAATAAGTCCTACCTGAGTTGTAGCACATGGTCCGTCAAACGGAATATCGGAAATAGCTGTTGCAATTGCCGAACCAAGCATAGCAGTAAGTTCAGGTGAGCACTCAGGGTCAACTGACATAACTAAATTGTTAAGGGTAACATCATTTCTATAATCCTTAGGGAAAAGAGGACGCATAGGACGGTCGATTACGCGGGATGTAAGAATAGCGTTCTCACTCGCCTTACCCTCTCTCTTATTAAAACCTCCCGGTATCTTTCCTACGGAATAAAGCTTTTCTTCATACTCAACAGATAGTGGGAAGAAATCTATTCCCTCTCTTGGTTTCTCAGATGCAGTTGCTGTTGATAATACAACCGTATCGCCATAGTGCATAAATGCTGCACCGTTTGCCTGTGCTGCTACTCTTCCGACATCAACTCTTAACTTTCTGCCGGCAAGATCCATCTCGAATGTCTTGTACATAACATTTCTCCTTTTATAAAATAATTGTTTTGGTCATACAGAACTTATGATTATTAGTACACTGTTCCAAATGACATATTATTGTAAGTAAGACACCGAAACAACTGAACTAATGACAAAACAAAGAATTATATAAAAGTATTTCAAAAATTCAAGGATTGTTATCACTTCAGAAGTCTCGGCTGCGTCTTATCACAATCTTTAAGATTATAACATATAATAACATATACTGCAAAGAAAATTTTATCTAATCATTCCATTTTCCCTGTCATGTATCTCATTATAACTGAGATTACCGTAAGCGGTTACATCACCTTTATCATTGATCTGCTTTGTGTAAGTACTTACACCTACACGCGCATTATAAAACATATTATACATATCCGGACCATTTTTTACAACTATTTCAGCAGCCTTTAAACCGGCACCATTAACCCCATCAGAATATAAGAACCAATGATTATTTAACTTATTGGCACTTATACCATATACCACACTACCAGACACTTATAAGCCAAAACGGTAAGCGTCAATAAATGATAAGAGTTTCGACCACTATACTGAGCCATGCCGATACCTTCGCAGCAAAGCTGCTTGGTGTCGCGGCGTTCGCCGTATGCAGACTAATCTCAAGTTTTGAAGCTAAATCGCTGTAGCCCTTATTATCAAAGGCTTACAGCGATTTCTCTGTATAGCGTACAGGAACCTTTTTTCAAATATTCCAAAAAAATTTTCAATACCGAAGGAAACGCTGTATCTGCTGGCGT